>NZ_JBFUFQ010000001.1:0-101774 GCF_056403355.1 Rhizobacter sp. P2_H3
GCCATGCGCTGCGCGGCCCGCTGGAGCAGGCCGTCCAGGCGCCGCGCGGCGCAGCGCCGCCGGCCGCTGGCGCCACCCCCCCGCAGGCGCTGCGCGACGATGAGGGTGACGATCCCCGCAGCGACGGGGCCGGGACCCTGGCCGCCGCACAGCAGGCGCTCGATGCGCACCTCGCGCTGCTGACGCCTGCGTTGCAGCTGGCCAAGGCCACGTAGGCCACCGGACTCAGCCGGCCGGGTCGGCGGGATCGGACGGGTCGGCCGGATCGGCCCACCGCCCGGTGTCCGCGAGCTGCGGCGCGAACTCGGCTGCCGACCAGCGCAGCGGCAGCGCCTGCGGCCGCCACACGCCGGCCTGCACCTGCACCCGCAGCAGCCGCTGCGCGCCGGCGAAGGCCTGCAGCTCGGGGCCGTCCCAGACCAGCTCGGCGTCGCCGGTCAGCTGCAGCACGTCGCCGCGCGCGTAGTCGATGAACAGCAGCCCGGCGTGCGGGTGGGCCGCGATGTTGCCGAGCGTGTTGAAGAGCCGGTTGCCGCGGAAGTCGGGGATCGTCAGCACGCTGTGCGCGCCGACCGTCTCGACCCGCACGAAGCCCGGCCGGCCGCCGCGGTGCGAGACGTCGACACCGTCCGCGCCCGCCTCGCCGCGCGCATGCGGCGACGCCGACGCGATGAACAGCGTGTCCGCTCCGCGCACCAGCGCGCTCGCCTGCGGGCTCAGCAGCGGACCCAGCAGCGTGGCTTCCGGTCGCGTCGCCGAAGCCGGTCGGTCAGCCGGCGCCACGTCGCGCGCCTGGATGTACTGCGGGCAGTTGCCGAAGCTCGCGTCGACCTGCACCTCGATGCGCGCGGCGTCCAGCTGCGTGACCGTCCCGTTCAGCCGGTTGCGCCGCCGCGTGTGCGGCTCCAGGCCCAGCAGGCCGATCGGGTCGCCGACGGCCAGGTGGGCCGACAGCGGATCGGCGGCGTCGCGCGCGGCGCGGATGCGCAGGTGCCGCGCGTCCTGCGCATCGGCGAAGCCCGGCGCACCGCTCAGCACCGAGGCCCACGGGCGACGCATCGCATCGAGGCTGCCGACGAACAGCGTCGGCAGCTGGGCGAAGAACTGCTGGTGCTGCAGCGGCATCGCGTCGCGGATCATGTGCGACGCGAAGCCGTCGACCATCGCGCGCACGCCGGCACGTTGCTGAACCGCCAGTTCGCCGGCGTGGAAGAGGGGGGTGTCGTTCATGCCCCTACCTTAGGCGGCGGCGCCGCGCAGCGGAATCCCCGCCGGGCGCATTTGATTCTTCCGCCGCGCGGAATGGCGAGAATGCGCGGATGGACCGACTCGAAGGGATGCGGGTGTTCGTGGCCGTCGCCGAGGCGCGCGGCTTTGCGCCGGCGGCGCGGCTGCTCGGCATGTCGCCGCCGGCCGTCACGCGGGCGGTCGCGGCGATCGAGCAGCACGTGGGCGCGCAGCTGCTGCGGCGCACGACGCGCAGCGTCTCGCTGACCGATGCCGGCACGCGCTTCCACGCCGACTGCAAGCGCATCCTGGCCGACATCGCCGAGGCCGAGGCGGCCGCGGGCGGTGCGTACACCGCGCCGCAGGGGCTGCTCGCGATCACCGCGCCGGCGATGTTCGGGCGGCTGCACGTCGCGCCGGTGGTGCTCGACTTCCTCGCGGCGCACCCCCAGGTCAGCGCGCGCACCTGGTTCGCCGACCACGTCGTGCACCTGCTCGACGAGGGCTTCGATGTCGCGGTGCGCATCGCGCGCCTCGCCGATTCGGGCTTGCGCGCGGTGCCGCTCGGCCAGGTGCGGCGCGTCGTCGTCGCGTCGCCCGGCTACCTGGCGGCGCATGGCGTGCCGCGCACGCCGGCCGACGTGGCGCAGCATGCGGCGATCGGCTTCTCGCAGCACGGCGCGGTGAACGTGCCGTGGGCGTTCGGCACGCGCGGCGAGAGCGTGCAACCGCGCATGCAGCTGGTGGGCAACACCGGCGAGATGGCGATCGCTGCCGCGCTGGCCGGGCACGGGTTGGCGCGGGCGATGTCATACCAGGTGGCCGACGACGTGCGCGCCGGGCGGCTGCGCATCGTGCTGGCCGGGCACGAGCCGGCACCGGTGCCGGTGCAGCTGGTGCACCTCGAAGGCCGCCGCGCCACCGCGAAGCTGCGCGCCTTCATCGATTTCAGCGTCGCGCGGCTGCGCGACGTGCCGGTGCTGAACGGGCGCTTCCCGTGGCCCGAGCCGGCATGATCCACCTTCCCCTCACCTGGATTCCATGATGAAGCTGATTCGCCTGAGCCTGCTGGCCTTGTGTTCGATCGCGGGCGCTGCGCACGCGGCGCCCGACCCGGCGCCGTTCCCGGACCAGCCGGCGCTGCGCGAGATCGCCGCCGCCGTCAGCCCCGACGAACTGCGCAGCACCATCACCCACCTGGTCGCCTTCGGCACGCGCCACACCGCCTCGGACACCACCTCGCCGACGCGCGGCATCGGCGCGGCGCGCCGCTGGGTGCAGTCGCGCTTCGCCGCGCTGTCGCGCGACTGCGGCGGCTGCCTGCAGGTGGCGACGCCGTCGCAGACCTTCACCGGCCCGCGGCTGCCGCAGCCGACCGAGGTGATGGACATCGTCGCGGTGCAGCGTGGCACCACCGAGCCGCAGCGCGTGATCGTGATCACCGGCCACCTCGACTCGCGCGTCAGCGACGTGATGGATGCGACCAGCGACGCGCCTGGCGCGAACGACGACGCGTCGGGGGTCGCCGCGCTGATGGAGGCGGCGCGGGTGCTGTCGAAATACAAGTTCCGCGCGACCATCGTCTATGCCGCGCTGTCCGGCGAGGAGCAGGGCCTGTACGGCGGCAAGGTGCTGGTCGACCATGCCAAGGTCGAGGGCTGGCAGGTGCAGGCCGACCTGAACAACGACATCGTCGGCAACAGCCGCGGCCAGGACGGCGTGCACGACAACGGCACGGTGCGCGTGTTCTCCGAAGGGACCAAGGCGGTCGAGACGCCGGCGCAGGCCGGCAAGCGGCGCTACAACGGCGGCGAGGTCGATTCGCCGTCGCGCAACATCGCGCGCTTCATGGCCAGCCTGTCGGAACGCTACCTGACCAACTTGCGCGTGCAGATGGTCTACCGCACCGACCGCTACGGCCGCGGCGGCGACCAGGTGCCGTTCCTCGATGCCGGCATCCCGGCGGTGCGCGTGACCGAGGCGCACGAGGACTACACGCGCCAGCACCAGGACCTGCGCACCGAGGGCGGCATCGCCTACGGCGACACGATCGACGGCGTCGACTTCCCGTACCTCGCGCAGGTGACGCGGCTGAACGCGGTGACGCTGGCCGCGATGGCGAACGCGCCGATGCCGCCGAAGGGGGTGTCGATCGGGGGTGCGGTGACGCCGGACACCACAGTCAAGTGGCAGGCACAGCCGGGCGTGGCCGGGTACCGTGTCTGGTGGCGCGAGACGACCGCACCGCAGTGGCAGCGCAGCCGCTTCGTCGCGGGCGATGCAACCCAGCTGGTGCTGAAGAACGTCGTGATCGACGACTGGTTCTTCGGTGTGTCGGCGGTGTCGGCCGACGGCTACGAATCGCCGGTGGTGTTCCCGGGGGATCCAGGCAGCTTCTAGGCTTCGATCGGATCGGCCCGCAGGTCCGCCGCCAGCACCTGGTTGCGCCCGCTGCGCTTGGCCTCGAGCAGCCGGTCGTCGGCGGTCTTCAGCAACTGCTCCATCGCCGCCAGCTCGGCGAGCGAATCGGCGACACCGGCCGAGAAGGTGTTGCCGTGCAGCGTACCGGTCTCGAACTGGAACACCTCATCGCGCCACGCGCCGAGCAGCGCCTCGACCTTGCGCTGCGCGGCGAACGCATCGGTGCGCGGCATCAGCAGGCAGAACTCCTCGCCGCCGAAGCGGAACGCGATGTCGCTGCGCCGCCCGTGCGCGATCAGCAGTGCACCGAACGCGGCCAGCAGCTTGTCGCCGGCCACGTGGCCGTGCCGGTCGTTCACCGACTTGAAGTGGTCCAGGTCGATGATCGCGGCCGCCAGCGGTTGCTGCTCGCGCTGCGCGAGCAGCAGCATCTGCGGCAGCACGTCGTTCAGGTGGCGGCGGTTGAACAGGCCGGTCAGGAAGTCGCGCGTGGCCTGCTGCCGCAGCTCGGCCTGCAGCGCCTCGACCTCGTCGATCTTCTGCGACAGCTGCTGGTTGATGGCCTCGAGCTCGGCCTTCGCGCGCTCGGTGCTGCGGCGGCGCGCCTCGATCTCGTCGAGGTTCTGCTGCAGCCGGCGCAGCTCGGTCTGCAGCGAGGCCGCCTGGTAGCGCGCCCGCGAGGCCTGCTGCGCGCGCTCGACGTGCAGCGCCTGCCAGATGCGCAGCGAGGCCAGCGCCTGCGCCGCGTGGCCCAGCCGCTCATGGGTGTCGGCCATCGCCTGGTGGAACAGGCAGCGCACGCGCAGGCTCAGGCCTTCGGCCGCGGCGTTCAGCACCGCCGGCTGCGCCTGCGCGAGCAGCGCAGCGGCCTGCGGCAGCAGGTCGCGCGCGGCCATCACCTCGGCGGTGGCGACCACCAGCGTGATGCGCTCGTCGGGCACCTTGATGCCGCTCTTGTCCTGCGAGGCGCGCTCGATCAGCTCGGCACCGAGCGCGGTGTTGCCGGCGCGCAGCGCGGCGATCGCCATCGTCTCGAAGTTCGCGTTGGTGCTGCCGCGCCCGCTCGCGTCGGTCGGCAGCGCGAGCAGCCGCTCGACATCGCCCAGCGCATCGGCCGCGCGCTCGAGGTTGGTCAGGCAGATCACGCGGTTGATCAGCAGCACGCTGAGCAGCCGCGGGTTGTCGAGCCGCGCATAGCGGGCGATGCCTTCCTCGACGTGGCTGAGCGCCTGGTGGTAGTCGCCGAGCTGGATCAGCTCGTGCGCGAGGTTGCAGTACAGCACCACCTCGAAGCCGTTGCCGCGTGCCGGGCGCGATTCGTTGAGCGCCTGGAACATGTACGCGAAGGCCTGCTCCGACTGGCCGAGCGAGGCATAGCAGCCGGCGATCACGTTCAGCAGCATGCCGAGCTCGTCGTGCTTCAGCACCGCCAGGCCCTCGGCGCGCAGCGGCAGCGCGCGCTCCAGCGATTCGCGGTACTTGCCCTCGCGCCACAGGCAGCGCGCGATGCCGACCTCGGCCAGCAGGTGGCCGGCGCGGTCGTGCGTGGCGTCGAAGCAGCGGTCGGCCTCGGCCAGCTCGCCGGCGGCTTCGAGCGGTGTGGAATACCAGATCAGGTGCAGCCCGCGCACCAGCCGGGCCCAGCCTTCGGCGGCCTGGTCGCCGTGCGCGAGGCTGCGCTCGAGCGCCTGGTCGGCCAGCGCGATGCAACGGCGCGAGTCGCTGTACAGCAGCCGCCATGCGCGGCGTGCGGTGGCGAGCGCGGTGGACGTCGATCGTCGGATGGGCGGCGCTTTCATGGCACCGGATTGTCATCGCTTTTGGCGTGTGCCGGCATCCCCAAGCTTGCCGGCAGGCGCCGGCCCGGCTACATGCTGCGCCGGTACTGCCCGCCCACCTCGAACAGCGCCGCGGTGATCTGCCCGAGCGAGCAGCAGCGCACCGCGTCCATCAGCACCTCGAACACGTTGCCGTTCGCGATCACCGCCTGCTGCAGCCGCGCCAGCATCGCCGGCGCCGCATCGGCATGCGTTGCATGGAAGGCGGCAAGCCGCGCGAGCTGCGACTGCTTCTCGTCGTCGGTCGAGCGCGCCAGCTCGATGTGATCCTGCACCGGGTCGCCGTGCGGGTTGCGGAAGGTGTTGACGCCGATGATCGGGTACTCGCCGGTGTGCTTGAGCATCTCGTAGTGCATGCTCTCCTCCTGGATCTGGCCGCGCTGGTAGCCGGTCTCCATCGCACCCAGCACGCCGCCGCGCTCGGCGATCTTCTCGAACTCGGCCAGCACCGCCTCTTCCACCAGCTCGGTCAGCTCGTCGATGATGAACGCGCCCTGGTTCGGGTTCTCGTTCTTCGCCAGGCCCCATTCGCGGTTGATGATCAGCTGGATCGCCATCGCGCGGCGCACGCTGTCCTCGGTCGGCGTCGTGATCGCCTCGTCGAAGGCATTGGTGTGCAGCGAGTTGCAGTTGTCGTAGACCGCGATCAGCGCCTGCAGCGTGGTGCGGATGTCGTTGAACTGGATCTCCTGCGCATGCAGCGAGCGGCCCGAGGTCTGCACGTGGTACTTCAGCTTCTGGCTGCGCTCGTTGGCGCCGTAGCGCTCGCGCATCGCCACCGCCCAGATACGCCGCGCGACGCGGCCCAGCACGGTGTACTCCGGGTCCATGCCGTTGCTGAAGAAGAAGCTCAGGTTCGGCGCGAAGTCGTCGACGTGCATGCCGCGCGCGAGATACGCCTCGACGAACGTGAAGCCGTTGCTCAGCGTGAACGCGAGCTGGCTGATCGGGTTCGCCCCCGCTTCGGCGATGTGGTAGCCGCTGATGCTCACCGAGTAGAAGTTGCGCACCTGGTGGTGCACGAAGTATTCGGCGATGTCGCCCATCACCTTCAGGCTGAACTCGGTCGAGAAGATGCAGGTGTTCTGCCCCTGGTCTTCCTTCAGGATGTCGGCCTGCACCGTGCCGCGCACGTTCTGCTGCACCCACGCGCGGATCTTGTGCAGTTCATCGTCGCTCGGCTCGCGGCCGTTGTCGGCCTGGAAGCGCTCCAGCTGCTGGTCGATCGCGGTGTTCATGAACATCGCGAGGATCGTCGGCGCCGGCCCGTTGATCGTCATGCTGACGCTGGTGGCCGGGTTGCACAGGTCGAAGCCGCCGTACAGCACCTTCATGTCGTCCAGCGTCGCGATGCTGACACCGGAGTTGCCGACCTTGCCGTAGATGTCGGGCCGCAGCGCCGGGTCGTTGCCGTACAGCGTGACGCTGTCGAACGCGGTCGACAACCGCTTCGCCGGCATGCCTTCGGACAGCAGCTTGAAGCGCCGGTTGGTGCGGAAGGCATCGCCTTCGCCGGCGAACATGCGCGTCGGGTCCTCGCCCTCGCGCTTGAACGCGAAGGTGCCGGCGCTGTACGGGAAGCTGCCGGGCACGTTGTCGAGCAGCAGCCACTTCAGGATCTCGCCGTGGTCCTCGAACTGCGGCAGCGCCACCTTGCGCACCTTGGTGCCCGACAGGCTCTGCGTGGTCAGCGCGGTGCGCAGTTCCTTGTCGCGGATCTTCACGACGTACTCGTCACCCGCATAGGCGGCCTGCAGCTGCGGCCACTGCGCCAGCAGCTTGCGCGACGCGGCATCGAGCCGCTGCTCGCGCTGGTCGGCGAGCTGCGCCGCGGCATTCGCGTGAGCCGGTTGCGCCGCATCGGCCTCCAGCAGCATGCGCGCCGCACCACGCAGCTGCTGCACCTCGCGCGCGAGCCGGGCCTGCGCGCGCGCGTGCTGCTTGTAGCCGCGCACCGTGTCGCTGATCTCGGCCAGGTAGCGCACGCGCGCGCCGGGCACGATCGGCACCTGGTGGGTGCTGTGGCGCGTCGCGGCCGGCGGCAGCACGCCCGCGCGCACCGGCATGCCGAGGGCGGCCAGCCGCGGCAGCAGCGCCTGGTACAGCGCGGTCACGCCGTCGTCGTTGAAGCGGCTGGCCATCGTGCCGAACACTGGCATCTCGTCGGGCCGCGTGCCCCAGGCCTCGCGGTTGCGCTGCACCTGCTTGGCCACGTCGCGCAGCGCGTCGGCCGCGCCCTTGCGGTCGAACTTGTTGATCGCGACGAACTCGGCGAAATCCAGCATGTCGATCTTCTCGAGCTGGCTCGCGGCACCGAACTCCGGCGTCATCACGTACATCGGCACGTCGACCAGCGGCACGATCGCCGCATCGCCCTGGCCGATGCCGGAGGTCTCGACGATCACGAGGTCGAAGCCGGCGGCGCGGCAGGCGGCCAGCACGTCGGGCAGGGCCTGGCTGATCTCGCTGCCGAAGTCGCGCGTGGCCAGGCTGCGCATGAAGACCCGCGGTCCGGCCCGCCACGGTGCGATCGCGTTCATGCGGATGCGGTCACCGAGCAACGCGCCGCCGCTCTTGCGGCGCGACGGGTCGATGCTGATCACCGCGACGTGCAGTGCGTCGCCCTGGTCGAGGCGCAGCCGGCGGATCAGCTCGTCGGTCAGCGAGCTCTTGCCGGCGCCGCCGGTGCCGGTGATGCCGAGCACCGGCGGCGCGTTCTGCTGCGCGACGGCGTGCAGCTCGGCCTTCAGGGCCTCGGGCACGGCGCCGTTCTCGAGCGCGGTGATCAGCTGTGCCAGCGCACGCCGCTGCGGCTCGCCGCGGCCTTGGATCGCCGCCAGCGCCGTGGGCGCATGCGGCGACAGGTCTTGGTCGCAGCGCATCACCATCTCGCCGATCATTCCCTGCAGGCCCATGCGCTGGCCGTCTTCGGGGCTGTAGATGCGGCTCACGCCGTAGCGCTGCAGCTCGGCGATCTCGGCCGGCACGATCACGCCGCCGCCGCCGCCGAACACCTGGATGTGCGCGCCGCCGCGCTCGCGCAGCAGGTCGACCATGTACTTGAAGTACTCGACGTGCCCGCCCTGGTAGCTGCTGATCGCGATGCCCTGCACGTCTTCCTGCAGCGCCGCGGTGACCACCTCGTCGACCGAGCGGTTGTGCCCCAGGTGGATCACCTCGGCGCCCATGCCCTGCAGGATGCGCCGCATGATGTTGATCGCCGCGTCGTGGCCGTCGAACAGGCTCGCGGCGGTCACGAAGCGCACCTTGTGCGTGGGCCGGTAGTCATGACTGCCCCTCGTCGAAGGGGTACCTTCGCCGATCCCCCGAGGGGATGCCGGCCGGCTTGGGAGCGGCCCGGCGCTCGGCCGGTTGCGCGTTGAAGGATCAGCGGTCATCAGTGTCTCCGTGTCAGCGCACGCGCAGCTTCGCGAGGTCGTCGCTGGCCGGCGGGTAGCGCAGCTTCAGCCCGAGCAGCGCGCGCTTCACCAGCGTCGCGATCATCAGGTTGCGGTGCGTCTTCGAATCGGCCGGCACCACGGTCCACGGCGCCCAGCGCGTGCCGGTGGCTGCGATCGCATCGGCATACGCCTGCTGGTAGGCCTTCCACTGCTTGCGCACGGTCAGGTCCTCGGGCGCGAACTTCCAGTTCTTCGTCGGGTCGTCCAGCCGCTCCTGCAGCCGGGCGCGCTGCTCGTCCTTCGAGATGTGCAGCATGAACTTCAGCACCACGGTGCCGGTCTCGGTCAGCATGCGCTCGAAGTCGTTGATGTGGGCGTAGCGCTGGCGCGCCTGCTGCGGCGTGATCCAGCCGTTCACCACCGGCACCAGCACGTCTTCGTAGTGGCTGCGGTTGAAGACCATCACCTCGCCGGCACCCGGCACCTTCTGGTGGATGCGCCACAGGAAGTCGTGGTCGCGCTCCGGGGCGGTCGGCGCCTTCCAGCCGACCGTCTGCACGCCCAGCGCGCTCATCTGGCCGAACACGCCGCGCAGCGTGCCGTCCTTGCCGCTGGTGTCGGTGCCCTGCAGCACCACCAGCAGCTTGAAGCGGCGGTCGGCGAAGAACAGGTTCTGCAGTTCGTCGAGCTCCAGCGCCAGTGCATCGACAGCCGCCTTGTCGGCCGGCTTGTCGCCGGTCGAGAACGGCTTTGCGCCGGGATCGATCGCGGAGAGGTCGAAGGCGCGCTTCTTGCTCCCGGCGTCCGCATACTGGAAATCCGCCCCATCCGGTGCCTTGGTCGTCACGTGGACTCCGTTCGTTGCAATTGACGTATACGTCAATCGCGAGTGTATCGCCGATACTTCGCAGCGGGCGGCCGCACTCCGTTGCGGGGAATCATGGTCTACCCGACCCGATTCCGGCGGCACAATCGCGCCGTTCAGAAGTACAGCGCCGGAGGGGGCGCCAGGGCAGAACATCAGGAGTGGTTCCGTGCCGAGCATCAATATCCCCGTGAAGACGCCGGAAGGCGTCGACGAGTTGGGCAGTCGACAACGAAAACTGGGACAGCGGCATCGCACGGTCTTGCTGCTGGTCGATGGTCGCAGGCGCGAGAGCCAGGTGCGGCAGCTCGCCGTGCAGGCCGGGGTGCCCGACCAGATCTTCGACGAGCTGGTGGCCATGGGCCTGATCATGTTCACGCAGGGCACCGGTTCGATGCAGGGCAATTCCGGCCTGGCACCGCTCGATGTCGACCTGCCGCTGGACACCGTCTCCGGCCCGTTGCCGCCGTCGCTGAGCCTGCAGCCGGAGTCGGTGCTCACCGATTCGATGCTCGGCGAGTTGCCGATCTCCGACCTGGCGCCGCTGGACGAAGCCGACGCCGCGCTCGACGAAGCGCGCGCGATCCTGATGCGCGCCGTGAAGGCCGAGGCGCCGGTCGCCGGCTCGCTGACGCTGATRCGCCTGAAGCGGGCGCGCTCGCGCAACGACATCGAGGCGCTGCTCGACGAAGTGGAGCAACGCATCACGAAGCCGTTCAAGGGCATCTGGGCGGCGCAGACGATTGCCCGCGTGCGCGACCTGCTGCGCACCGTCAACTCGCCGTCGGCGGCCTGAAGCGGCTGGCGCGCGGCGGGCCCGGGACTTTCCCGGGTTTGCCGGATGCCGGCCTGTCGCCCGGGCGGCAGCGGTTACCCTTGCGGCCATGACGTTCCTGGCCATCGACATCGGCAACACGCGGCTCAAGTGGGCGCACTACGGCAGTCCGCAACCGGGCGCGCGGCTGCTGGCGCACGGCGCCGTCTTCCTCGAAACCATCGACCGGCTGACCGACACCGAATGGAAGAACCTGCCGCCGCCGAGCAGCATGCTGGGCTGCGTGGTGGCCGGCGAGGGCATCCGGCGCGAGGTCGAGGAGCAGCTGGAGCAGCTCGCGCACTGGCAGATCGAGCCGCGCTGGGTGGTCTCGACCGCGCATGCCGCCGGCGTCACCAACGGCTACGACCACCCGAACCGCCTCGGCACCGACCGCTGGGTCGCGTTGATCGGCGCCTGGCAGCGCGTGCGGGCGGCCGGTGCGCCGCGGCCCGCGCTGGTGGTGATGGTGGGCACGGCCGTCACCGTCGATGCGCTGGATGAAACCGGACGTTTCATCGGCGGCATGATCCTGCCGGGCTTCGGGCTGATGCTGCGTGCCCTCGAGATGGGCACCGCGGGCCTGAAGGCACCGACCGGCGAGGTGGTCGATTTCCCGACCAACACCAGCGATGCGCTGATGAGCGGCGGCGCGCATGCGATGGCCGGAGCGATCCTGCGCATGGCGGACAAGCTGCGTGCGCGCACCGGCCAGGAGCCGGTGTTCGTGATGACCGGCGGCGCGGCCGTGAAGCTGGCGCCGATCGTGCCRCTGCCGTTCGAGACCGTCGACACGCTGATCTTCGACGGGCTGCTGGAGCTGCAGTCGCACCGCCTGGCGCTGTGATCCCGGCGCTGTGATCAGCCGCTGACGCGGATGACCACCTTGCCGAGGTGCGCGCCGTCGGCCAGGTGCCGGTAGGCGGCCTCGGCCTGATCGATGGGGAACACGTGATCGATCACCGGCCTCAGCCGGTGCGCGGCGATCAGCCGGTTCATCGCCTCGAAGTCGCTGCGGCTGCCGACGGCAATGCGGCGCAGCGTCAGCAGCCGGCCGCTGAAGGCGCGCGGGTCGAGGCGGGCGTCGTCGGTGCCGAACACGCCCATCAGGCCGATGTCGGCATCCCACGCGGCGCAGCGCAGCGAGCGCTCCAGCGTGGCCGGCCCGACCGCCTCGATCACATGGTCGGCGCCGCGGCCGTCGGTCAGGCGCAGCACCTCGCGGTCCCAGTCGGCCCGCTGCCGGTAGTCGACGACCTCGTCCGCGCCGAGCGACTTCAAGCGCGCTGCCTTGTCGTCGCCGGACGTCGTCGCGATCACGCGGGCGCCGAGCGCCTTCGCGAACTGGATCGCGAACACCGCGATGCTGCCGGCGCCCAGCGTCAGCACCGTGCTGCCGGCGCGCACCGGCCGGCCGCCGGTCAGGCCGTTCCACGCGGTCAGCGCGGCGCAGGGCAGCGTGGCCGCTTCGTCGAAGCCGAGGTGGTCCGGCATCGCGAGCACCGATCCTTCGTCGACCACCACCTCGCTGGCCAGCCAGCCCGGCAGGCTGCAGCCGGTCTGCTGCATCGCCTGCGCCAGGCTCAGCCGGCCTTCGGTCCACTGCGGGAAGTAGGTGCTGGTCACCCGATCGCCGACCGCGAAGCGCGTCACCGCGCGGCCCACCTCGATCACCTCGCCCGCACCGTCGCTGACCGGCACGACCCCCGGCGTCAACGGAACCGGGTAGGTGCCGGCGCGGATCATCAGGTCGCGCCGGTTCAGCGACACCGCGTGCACGCGCACGCGCACGTCGTGCGGGCCGGGCGATGCCGGTGGCGCGTCTCGCACCACCAGGGGCGCTGCAGGGTTGTCGGCATCCAGGTGAAGGCTTTGCATCGCGGTCTCGTCGAGAAGGGGATGGCCCCATTCTGGGAGGCAGGTCCAGGACGATGAATACCTGCTACGCTCGATCTCTTGCCTGACCGTCCAAAAAATGATGGACCCCCTCGATGACATCTTTGCCGCGATGCGGGTGCGCAGCGCGTTGTACGCACGGCTCGAACTGAGCGCGCCCTGGGGCCTGGATTTCGCGGCCGGCCGCATGGCGCGCTTCGGGCTCGTCGTGCGGGGCAGTGCGCTGCTGCAGCTGGACGGCGCCGGGCCGCCGGTCGCGCTGGCGGCGGGCGATTGCTTCGTGATGGTGCGCGGCTCGCGCTACGTGCTGAGCGACGCTCCCGGTTCCGCGACGCGGCCCTGCAGCGAGACGGTGCGCGACCACGTCGGCGGCGTCGTGACGCTGGGCGGCGGCKGCGCGCCGGCCACCGCGATCACCGGGTGGGTCGAATTCGATGCGCTGGCGGCGAAGCCGCTGGTCGAGCTGATTCCCGCGCTGCTGCTGGCGCGGCTGGACGACGACCGCAGCCGGCTGCTGCAGGCCACGCTGCAGATGCTCGCCGTCGAAACTGGCACCCCGGCGCTCGGCTCGGGCACCGTGATCAGCCGGCTCGCCGACATCCTGTTCGTGCATGCGGTGCGCTCGCATGCGCAGGCGGTCGCGCTCGACGAGGGGGCGGGTGCGAGCTGGCTGACGGCGTGGGCCGACCGCCGCATCGGCGCGGCCTTGCGCCGCATGCACCATGAACTCGCGCGGGCCTGGACCGTCGACGAACTGGCGTCGGCGGCCGGCCTGTCGCGCTCGGCGTTCGCGCAGCGCTTCCGCCAGCAGGTGGGTGAGCCGCCGCTCGAATACCTGACGCGCTGGCGGATGTTCCGTGCCGGCTGCCTGATGCGCGCCGGCGATGCGCCGCTCGCGGGCATCGCGGCCCAGGTGGGCTACGACTCCGAGCCGGCCTTCAACAAGGCGTTCAAGCGCGTCACCGGCCTGCCGCCCGGCGCCTGGCGGCGCGAGGCGGCCGCGCAGGCTCAGAGGATGTAGCGCGACAGGTCTTCGTTCTTCGCCAGCTCGCCGAGCTTCGCGTCGACCTCGGCGGCGCCGATCGACACCGTCTGGCCCGACAGCTTCGGTGCGTCGAAACTCACCTCGTCGAGCAGCCGCTCCATCACCGTCGACAGGCGCCGCGCGCCGATGTTCTCGGTGCGCTCGTTCACGTCGAACGCGATCTGCGCCAGGCGGCGGATGGCGTCGGGCCGCAGCTCGAGCGTGACGCCCTCGGTCGCGAGCAGCGCCTGGTACTGCTTGACGAGGCTCGCGTGCGTCTGCGTCAGGATGGCCTCGAAATCGTCGACGCTCAGCGAGCCGAGCTCGACGCGGATCGGGAAGCGCCCCTGCAGCTCGGGGATCAGGTCGCTCGGCTTGCTCAGGTGGAACGCACCCGACGCGATGAACAGGATGTGGTCGGTCTTCACCATGCCGTACTTGGTGTTGACGGTCGTGCCCTCGACCAGCGGCAGCAGGTCGCGCTGCACGCCCTGGCGCGAGACATCGGCGCCGCTCGATTCGTTGCGCGACGCGACCTTGTCGATCTCGTCGAGGAACACGATGCCGTTCTGCTCGGTGTTGTGCAGCGCGGCGGTCTTGATCTCGTCCTCGTTGACGAGCTTGGCCGCCTCGTCGTCGACCAGCAGCTTCAGCGCCTCGCCGATCTTCAGCTTGCGCAGCTTGCGCTTGGCGCTGCCGAGGTTGGCGAACATGCCCTTCAGCTGCTCGGCCATTTCATCCATCCCCGGCGGGCCGATGATGTCCAGCGTCGGCTTGGTGTCGGCCACCTCGATCTCGATCTCCTTGTCGTCGAGCGAGCCTTCGCGCAGCCGCTTGCGCATCACCTGGCGGGCGGTGTTGTCGGCCGCCGGTGCGGCCGGCGTGGTCGGTGTCAGGCCGAAGTCGCTGCTCGCGGCGCGCGGCGGCGGCACCAGGATGTCGAGCACCCGGTCTTCCGCGGCGTCTTCTGCGCGCACCCGCTGGCGCTTGATCTGCGTCTCGCGCTCCTGCTTGACGGCCATGTCGACCAGGTCGCGGATGATGGTGTCGACGTCCTTGCCGACGTAGCCGACCTCGGTGAACTTGGTCGCCTCGACCTTGATGAACGGCGCATCGGCCAGCTTGGCCAGCCGGCGCGCGATCTCGGTCTTGCCGACGCCGGTCGGGCCGATCATCAGGATGTTCTTCGGCGTGATCTCGCCGCGCAGCGCGCCGTCGACCTGCTGGCGGCGCCAGCGGTTGCGCAGCGCGATCGCGACCGCGCGCTTGGCGCCGGCCTGGCCGACGATGTGCTTGTCCAGCTCGGACACGATCTCTTGCGGGGTCATGGAGCTCATCGGGTGCTTTCGCCCAGGATTTCGATCGTGTGGTTCTGGTTCGTGTAGATGCACAGGTCGCCGGCGATCTCGAGCGAGCGCTTGACGATGTCCTGCGGCGCCAGGTCGGTGTGCTCCAGCAGCGCGATCGCGGCGGCCTGCGCATACGAGCCGCCGGAGCCGATCGCGACGATGCCCTTCTCGGGCTCGAGCACGTCGCCGTTGCCGGTGATGATCAGCGAGGCTTCCTTGTCGGCCACCGCCAGCATCGCCTCGAGGCGGCGCAGCACGCGGTCGGTGCGCCAGTCCTTGGTCAGCTCGATCGCGGCGCGCACCAGGTGGCCCTGGTGCTTCTCGAGCTTGGCCTCGAAGCGTTCGAAGAGGGTGAAGGCGTCGGCGGTGGCCCCGGCGAAGCCGGCGAGAACCTGGTCGCGGTACAGCTTGCGCACCTTGCGGGCCGTGGCCTTCACGACGACGTTGCCGAGGGTGACCTGGCCGTCGCCGCCGAGCGCGACGAGGTTGCCGCGCCGCACGCTCAGGATGGTGGTGCCGTGGTATTGATCCATGGGGTCTCAGATTCGGGCGAAGCGCGAGGCTTCAAGCCGAAGATTGTGACCCGGGAATCAGACCACCCGAACCTTGACCTTGGCGTGCTCGTTGATGCCCATCGCGCCGAAGAACAGCGCGACGAGGCGGTGCGCTTCGGAGAAGGTCACGGCGCGGTTCTCGCCGCGGCGCGCCAGCACCCAGTTCAGCAGGTCGCCGGCCGCGATGAAGTCGACGCGGATCAGGCGGGCGCACGAGACGTTGACGACCTCGGCATGGCCCAGCTCGTCGTTCATCTTCGTCAGCGTGGCACCGATGTCACCGACCAGCTGGCCGGACAGCTCGACCCCCGCGACCTGCACGCCCGGTTCGTCGGGCATCTGCGATTCGAGGAAGCTGGTCGACACATCGCTGACGACCGACATCGGCGGCGATTGCGTGCTCATGTTCGAGCCGCTGATGCGCACCTGGCATTTCGCGCTCTCCCACGACGGCGGCGACACCTCGTAGGTGACGCAGTAGTCGATGGCCGCTTCGTCGAACTGGTCGGCGCGGTTGGCCATGCGCAGCGCATCGAGGCGCAGCTGCCAGAAGACGGGGTCGGCATCGCGCACGCCGGTGGGCGCGGCATCCTGCAGCACCTGCATCAGGCGGTCGCCGCCCAGCCAGCGCATGTCGAGCGGTTCGTTGATCCAGCCGCGGAACAGCTCGCTCATGCGCGCGCAGGCCTCGGCGTCGATGCTTTGCAGCGAGCTCCAGTCGAACACCCACGGCAGCGGCATCTGCAGCGATTGCGAGCGCAACCGGGCCACCGCGTCGGCATCGACGATGCTCGGGCACACCCAGCCGACCTGGCCGTCGATGCGCGAGCTGGGGCGGCGCTCCTCGCCGGCGGCCTCGGCCACCAACTTGGGCATCGAGAACCACTGTGGCGCCGACCAGCCGAACTGCTGGGCGTAGTCGATCGCAAGGCTCTCGAACTTGTGGTGCTGGCCGATCGCGCGGTACAGGTCGAACAGCGCCAGCCAGGTTTCGGCGTGCTGGGCGCGCGGGCCGCCCTGGCCGGTCAGCGCGGCGAGCGACGATTCGCAGCTCTCGAAATCGGCATTCGCGAACGCGATCACCGCCTCGTCGAGTTCGGGGTCGTGGGCGACTTCGCTCACTTCCACCGCATACGGGTTGCCCAGGTCGCCGCCGGCGATGTCGAGGTTCAGCGGCGACAACGGCGACAGGCCGGCACCCATCACGACCGTGGCCGGCGCGCCGGCGGGCGGGCGGGCGGGGGTGACCGGTTGGGCTGCGGGCGGGCGCGCACCGTTCGCACGGGCCGGCTCGGGCCGGATGCGGCTCTGGTCGGGCTCGGTCGCCGCGTAGCCGATGGCCGCCGGCTGGGTCGGTGCGTCGTAGAAAGAGGGTGGGCGGCGCGACGGCGAGGCGAGGCCGTCACCGACCATCTGCTGCTCGATCTCGTCGATCTTGGCCTTCACGCCGACATCCGGCTTGGCGCCGCTGTCCTGCATGCGGGCTTCGGAGTCATCGAGGCGGGAGGATCCACCCAGTGCCGCCAGCTGCTCGCTGGTCAGGCCTTCGCGGCGCACCTTGCGCAGCAT
The DNA here is from genome assembly GCF_056403355.1 of Rhizobacter sp. P2_H3. Taxonomy (NCBI): domain Bacteria; kingdom Pseudomonadati; phylum Pseudomonadota; class Betaproteobacteria; order Burkholderiales; family Sphaerotilaceae; genus Rhizobacter; species Rhizobacter sp. P2_H3. Next base: position 16,959 of record NZ_JBFUFQ010000001.1, read on the forward strand.
GTCGAATTCGCGCTTGCGGACGAAATCGTTGCGCCGCTTGCGCTCGATCATCGCCTTCAGCTCGGACTTGGCGTACTCGCTCTCGCGGGCTTCTTCCGTGGGGGTGCCGAGCTGCGCCCAGTCCGTGGCCGGGTTGGCCACGAACTTGACAACCTTTCGGAAGAAGCTGGTGTTGTCTTTCTGATCCGACATGTCGGGTGACGGGGTGCGCGAAGGGTACTTGTCAGTCGCCGAACATCTTCTGCTTCAGCTCGCGCCGTTGCTGGGCTTCGAGGGACAGTGTAGCGGTCGGCCGTGCGATCAGGCGGCCCAATCCGATCGGTTCGCCAGTTTCGTCGCAGAAACCATAGTCACCGGCTTCGATGCGGCCCAGGGATTGTGAGATTTTCTTCAGAAGCTTGCGCTCACGGTCGCGGGTGCGCAGCTCGAGCGCGTGCTCTTCCTCGATGGTCGCGCGATCGGCAGGATCGGGGACGATCGAGGTGTCTTCGCGCAGATGCTCGGTGGTTTCGCCGGCGTTGCTGAGCAGATCGTCCTTCAGCTGCTGCAGCCGGGCCTTGAAGAAGGCCAGCTGCTTCTCGTTCATGTACTCGCTGTCGGGCATGGCCTGCAGCTCGTCGTCGGTCAGCGCCTCGCCGGGCTTGTTCTTCCAGGCGTTGGCGAGCTTGGGGTCGGCTTTGTGTTCGTGCTTGGAAATGTCGGTCACAAGAGAATTCATCTGTCGGGTGGGCGGCCGCGGAGGCGCGAAGCGGTCTGCGAAACGGGATGTGGCCGGTGGAATCGGGGCCGGGGACGAGGCCGCTGCCGAAGCCCGGGCGGCGGCGGAAAGCTTGGGGGCGGGCGGCGGCTTGACGGCCACCGGTTTCGGTGCAGCCACCTCGACGGCCTTGGCGACCGGCTTGGCCGGCGCGGCCACCGGTGCATGCACCGCCTTCGCCGCGGGCTTGGCCGCCGGTGCCTTGGCGGCTGGCGCCTTCGGCGCAGCGGCTGCCTTGGCCGGGGCCTTGGCAGCAGGTTTGACCGCGGTCTTGACAGCAGTCTTTGCGGCCGACACCGGCTTTTTCGCCGTTGACGCTGATGGTGTTGCTCGCTGGGCCGGGGTCTTTGTCACTGAGATCTCCTCGCAACGGCTGTTATACCCGCTCCGCGGGGTGGGCAATCACCCCGCAGCCAAACTTGGGCGCCGCGGATTGTAGCCACGTTGTTTTCCGACTCAACGGGAATTTCGACGGAATCACACGAGGCACTGCTCCAGCCCCTGCAGGAAGATTTCCTTCGGCAGGTCCAGGCCGATGAACACCATCTTGCTGGTCTTCTTCTCGCCCTTGGCCCAGGCGGGGCCCAGGTCGCTGCCCATCAGCTGGTGCACACCCTGGAAGATCACCTTCTTGTCGCTGCCCTTCATATTGAGCACGCCCTTGTAACGAAGCATCTTCGGGCCGTAGACCTGCACGATCGCGCCCAGGAAATCCTCCAGCTTGGCCGGGTTGAACGCCCGGTCGGAGCGGAAGACGAAGGATTTCACGTCGTCGTCATGCACATGGTGGTGCGGGTGGTCGCAGTGTTCGCCGTGCTCGTGGTCATGATCATGATCGTGGCCATGGTGGTGATGGTGGTCGTGGTCGTCCGCCTTCAGGAAATCGGGGTCGATGTCGAGCTTGGCGTTCAGGTTGAAGCCGCGCAGGTCGAACACCTCGGCCAGCGGCACCTCGCCGAAGTGCACCTTGCGTTGCGGCGCCCGCGGGTTCATGTGCTTGATCCGGTGGATCAGCGCATCGACCGCCGGGGCGTCGACCAGGTCGGTCTTGCTGATGAAGATCTGGTCGGCGAAGCCGATCTGGCGGCGCGCCTCCTGGCGGGTGTCGAGCTGGGATTCGGCGTGCTTGGCGTCGACCAGGGTCAGGATCGAGTCGAGCAGGTAGCTCTCGGCGATCTCGTCGTCCATGAAGAAGGTCTGGGCGACCGGGCCGGGGTCGGCCAGGCCGGTGGTCTCGATCACGACGCGGTCGAAGCTCAGTTCACCCTTGCGGCGCTTCTCGGCCAGGTCGTTCAGCGTGGTGCGCAGGTCTTCGCGGATCGTGCAGCAGACGCAGCCGTTGTTCAGCTGGATGATCTGCTCCTGGGTGTCCTGCACCAGGATCTCGTTGTCGATGTTCTCGTCGCCGAACTCGTTCTCGATCACGGCGATCTTCTGGCCGTGCGCTTCGGTCAGCACGCGCTTGAGCAGCGTGGTCTTGCCCGATCCGAGGAAGCCGGTCAGGATGGTGGCGGGGATGAGGCTCATGGAATGTCGGTCCTTGACAAGGAAGCGGGCCAGATGCGGCCGAAAAACTTTTGTTCAAGGTATCAGATGTGTCAAGCCAGTGTGACTCCCTGCTTCGAGTAAGCTTTTGACCCTGTAGAACTCTCGCCCCGGCGCGATGTCAGACCCCCACCCGAGTCGATCTTCCAGAGGCGCCGACAAGCACCCCGCTCCCGCGGACAAGCGCGGCCTGTTCGAGCGGCTGATGGAATTCATGTCGCCCGGCCCCGACTCCAAGGACGAGCTGATCTCCACGCTGGCCGACGCGGAGAACCGCGAGCTGATCGCTCCCGAGTCGCGGATGATGCTCGAGGGCGTGATCCGGATGGCCGACCTGACCGCCGGCGACGCGATGGTGGCCGCCCCGCGCATGGACCTGCTCGACATCGAGTCCCCGTACGACGAACTGCTGGCGCTCGTGATCGGCACCGGCCACTCCCGTTTCCCGGTCTTCGAGGGCCAGCGCGAGAACATCGTCGGCACGCTGATGGCGAAAGACCTGCTGAAGCTGCAGCGGGCGCCCGAACTGAACCTGCGTACGCTGCTGCGCCCGGCGGTGTTCGTGCCCGAATCGAAGGGCCTGAACGAGCTGCTGCGCGATTTCCGCTCCAACCGCAACCACCTGGCGATCGTGATCGACGAGTTCGGCAACACCGCCGGGCTGATCACGATCGAGGACGTGCTGGAAGAGATCGTCGGCGAGATCGAGGACGAATTCGACGAGAAGGACGGCGAATCCGGCATCTACACGCTGGCCGACGGCAGCCACCGGGTGGCTGGCGACACCACGATCGAGGCGGTCAACGAATCGTTCGGCGAGGTGCTGCCGCTGGACGATTTCGACACCATCGGCGGCCTGGTCGCCCAGGAACTGGGCCGGGTGCCGCGGCGCGGCGAGGCGGTGCCGGTCGGCAGCCTCATTTTCACGGTGATGCTGACGCGCGGCGGTGCGGTGCGCTGGTTCAAGGTGACGCGCGCGCCCGAGGCGGCCGTGGGTGAAGACGGTGCCTAGGGCGGTGCCGCAGGCGGCGGCGCCTGGGCCCGGCAAGGGCCGTCGCAGCGCGCGCCGCGAGGTCGGCGCCTCCGAGAACATGTTCCTCGGCCTGGACCTGCTGATGGTGCTGGTGCTCGGCGGCGTGCACAGCTTGGCCGCGACCTGGACGCACGCGTGGATCCTGCAGCTGCTGGCGGTCGCCGGCCTCGCGTTCCGCGTCAGTCGGGCCTCGCCACGCCGGGCGGCGCTGCTCGGCTGGGCGTTCGCGACGGCCTGGTTCGTGGCCGGCACGTTCTGGCTCTACGTCAGCATGCACCGCTACGGCGGCCTGCCGGCCTGGATGGCGGGCGCTGCCGTGGTGGCGCTGTCGGCCTTCCTGGCGCTGTATTTCGCGGCGGCGATGGCGCTGTTCGGCGTGCTGCGGCGCAACGTGCTGGTCGTCGATGCGCTGGTGTTCGCCGCCTGCTGGCTGCTGGCCGAGCTGGCGCGCGGGCTGCTGTTCACCGGGTTCCCGTGGGCGGCCTCGGGGTATTCGCACGTCGACAGCCCGCTCGCGCTGCTGGCGCCGTGGATCGGCGTGCACGGCATCGGCTGGGTGGCGGCGCTGCTCGGCGCGCTGGCGGTGATCGGCTTGCGCAACGGCGTCGGGCCGGGCGGGCTGGGTGTCATCACGAGCGTCGCGGTGGTCGGCGGGTTGGCCGCGATGCAGCCGGTCAATTTCACGCGCGGCAGCGGCAGCCTGCAGTTGTCGTTGCTGCAGTCGAACGTCGCGCAGGACGAGAAATTCGCCGAGGACAAGCTGCCGCAGGCCTTGGTGTGGGCGGCGACCACGCTGCAGTCGGCGCGCGGCGACCTGATCCTCGCGCCCGAGACCATCGTGCCGCTGCTGCCCGACCAGTTGCCCGAGGGCTACTGGGCCACGCTGGCCGCCGGCTTCCAGCATGGCGACCGGGCGGCCTTGATCGGCGTTCCGCTGGGCAGCTTCGAGGCCGGCTACACGAACTCGGCGGTCGGGCTGTCGCGCGAGACGGCCAAGTGGCCGGGCGGCTTCTACCGCTATGACAAGCACCACCTGGTGCCGTTCGGCGAGTTCATCCCGACCGGCTTTCGCTGGTTCACCGAGCTGATGAACATCCCGCTGGGCGACTTCAACCGCGGCCCGGTGGGGGCGCCGTCGTTCGAGGTGAAGGGCCAGCGCATCGCGCCCAACATCTGCTACGAGGATCTGTTCGGCGAGGAGCTGGCGGCGCATTTCCGCGAGCCGGAGCGGGCGCCGACCATTTTCGCGAACCTCAGCAACATCGGCTGGTTCGGCGACACCATCGCGCTGGCGCAGCACCTGAACATCTCGCGCATGCGGGCGATCGAGTTCCAGCGGCCGATGCTGCGCGCGACGAACACTGGCGTGACGGCGGTGATCGACCACACCGGGCGGGTCACGCACCAGCTGCCGCCGCTGACGACGGGGGTGTTGCAGGCGCCGGTCGAGGGCCGCGAGGGAATGACGCCGTACGCGAGCTGGGCGGCGCGCTTCTGGCTGTGGCCGCTGCTCGTTGGCGCGCTGTTGTCGCTGGTGATCGTGGTCCCCCTGCGCCGTTCGTAGGTGCTGCTGGCATATTGGCCCGTGCCTTTGCCGAACCAGTGGCTTGATGCGTAGAAGAAGCGCCTGGCGCGCCCGGGTGACAACCCGGGCTCAAACCTCATTTGTTCGCTTGTCACCTCCCAAAAGGCAGGGTGGTGGCAGAAGGCGCGTGCGGGGAGGCTGTGGAGCGCCAATCAGGACGGGTCGCCGGAGCTGGCTGGTTTCGCGGCCCGCGCGCGTCAGCGCGCTTCGTGCACTGACTGTCGCCGACTGTTTGACCACAACGAACGAAGTGAGTGGCGGGAGTTTCGGCGACGGGCCGCGAAACCAGTCAGCGGAGGGAAGTCATCGCCCCCAGGGGCGATGACCGACCCGGCCGGCGAGCCACAGCCTCCCCGCACGCGCCTTCCACGCAGGCGCGCCGCCTAGAATCGCCAGTTCCGCGTTCACCCAACGCGGCGTCTCTTCCACTATCGAACCCCTATGCTGACCTTCCAGCAAATCATCCTGCGCCTGCAAGACTACTGGGACCGCCAAGGCTGCGCGCTGCTGCAGCCCTACGACATGGAGGTCGGCGCCGGCACCAGCCACACCGCCACCTTCCTGCGCGCGCTCGGCCCGGAACCCTGGAAGGCGGCCTACGTGCAGCCCAGCCGCCGCCCGAAGGACGGCCGCTACGGCCAGAACCCGAACCGCCTGCAGCACTATTACCAGTACCAGGTCGTGCTGAAGCCGGCGCCGGCCAACATCCTCGAGCTGTACCTCGGCTCGCTCGAAGCGCTCGGCTTCGACCTGAAGGCCAACGACGTGCGCTTCGTCGAGGACGACTGGGAGAATCCGACGCTCGGCTGCTGGGGCCTCGGCTGGGAGGTCTGGCTGAACGGCATGGAGGTCACGCAGTTCACCTACTTCCAGCAGGTCGGCGGCATCGACTGCAAGCCGATCACCGGCGAGATCACCTACGGGCTGGAGCGCCTGGCGATGTACCTGCAAGGCGTCGACAACGTCTACAACCTGAAGTGGACCGACACGCTGAGCTACGGCGACGTCTACCTGCAGAACGAGATCGAGCAGAGCACCTACAACTTCGAGCACAGCGACGTCGACTTCCTGCTGCAGGCCTTCGCGGCGCACGAGAAGCAGGCCACTTACCTGATGGCGCAGCAGCTCGCGCTGCCGGCCTACGAACAGGTGCTGAAGGCCGGCCACACCTTCAACCTGCTGGACGCGCGCGGCGCGATCAGCGTCACCGAGCGCGCCGCCTACATCGGCCGCATCCGCAACCTGGCGCGTGCCGTCGCGAAGAGCTACCTCGACAGCCGTGCGCGCCTCGGGTTCCCGATGGCGCCCAAGGCCTGGGCCGACGAGGTGATCGAGCAACTGAACAAGAAGAAGGCGGCCTGAGCGATATGAGCACCCACAACCTGCTGGTCGAGCTGTTCGTCGAGGAACTGCCGCCGAAGGACCTGAAGCGCTTCGGCGAGGCCTTCGCCGCGACGCTGTCCGCCGGGCTGAAGACGCGCGGCCTGGCCACCGATCATTCCGCAACCACCTCGTACGCCACCCCGCGCCGCCTCGCGGTGCACGTCAGCGCGGTGCGCGCGCAGGCCGACGACCGCGCTGTGTCGCTGAAGCTGATGCCGGTCAGCGTGGGCCTCGCCGCCGACGGCCAGCCGACGCCGGCGCTGCTGAAGAAGCTCGCGAGCGTCGGCGCCGATGCGTCGGTGCTGCCGCAGCTCAAGCGCCAGCCCGACGGCAAGGCCGAGGCGCTGTTCTACGACAGCCTCGTCAAGGGGCCGATGCTGGCCGAGGGCCTGCAAGGGGCACTCGACGAGGCCCTGGCCGGCCTGCCGATCCGCAAGGTGATGCAGTACCAGCTGGACGACGGCTGGAGCAGCGTGAACTTCGTGCGCCCGGTGCACGGCCTGGTCGCGCTGCACGGTGCCGACGTGGTGCCGCTGCGGGCGTTCGGCCTGGTGTCGGGCCGCGAGACGCGCGGCCACCGCTTCGAGGCGGCGGTCGAGCCGGTGGTGCTGCAGGATGCCGACCACTACGCGCGCCAGCTCGAAGAGCAGGGCGCGGTTATCGCGAGCTTCGCGGCGCGCCATGCCGAGATCGTGCGCCAGCTGGATCATGCGGCGAAGCAGCAGGGGCTGCAGCCGATCGACGACGCGGCGCTGCTCGACGAGGTGACCGCGCTGGTCGAGCGGCCGAACGTGCTGCTGTGCCGCTTCGAGCCGGAGTTCCTCGACGTGCCGCAGGAATGCCTGATCCTGACGATGAAGGCCAACCAGAAGTACTTCCCGCTGCTCGACGCGGCCGGCAAGCTGACCAACCAGTTCCTGGTCGTCAGCAACATCCGCCCGGCCGATGCGAGCCGCGTGACCGGCGGCAACGAGCGCGTGGTGCGCCCGCGGCTGGCCGATGCGAAGTTCTTCTTCGACCAGGACCGCAAGAAGTCGCTGGCCGATCGGGTCGGCGGGCTGGACAAGGTGGTCTACCACGGCAAGCTGGGCTCGCAGGGCGAGCGGGTGCAGCGGGTGCGGGCGATCGCCGCGGGCATCGCGAAGCAGCTGGGTGCCGACGTGGCGCAGGCCGACCGCGCCGCGCTGCTCGCCAAGGCCGACCTGCTGACCGACATGGTCGGCGAGTTCCCCGAGCTGCAGGGCATCATGGGCGGCTACTACGCGCGCCACGATCGCGAGGCCGACGAGGTCGCGCTCGCGATCGAAGACCACTACAAGCCGCGCTTCGCCGGCGATGAACTGCCGCGCGGCCAGGTCGGCGAGATCGTCGCGCTGGCCGACAAATTGGAGACGCTGGTCGGACTGTTCGGCATCGGCCAGCTGCCCACCGGCGACAAGGATCCGTTCGCGCTGCGCCGCCATGCACTCGGCGTGATCCGGCTGCTGAGCGAACGCCAGCTCGCGCTGCCGCTCGACAAGCTGCTGCACGACGCGGCGCAGGCGTTCGGCGACAGGATCACCGACGCCAGCGCCGCGCTGAGCGACTTCATCTACGAGCGCCTGGCCGGCGCGCTGCGCGAACAGGGCGCGACGGCGCAGCAGGTCGACGCCGTGCTGTCGCTGCGGCCGAAGGAGCTCGGCGACGTCGGCAAGAAGCTGGCGGCCGTGCGCGCATTCGCCGCGCTGCCCGAATCCGAATCGCTGGCGGCCGCCAACAAGCGGGTCAGCAACATCCTGAAGAAGGCCGACGGCGAGGTCGCCGAGCAGGTCGATGCGGCGCTGTTCACCGACCCGGCGGAGAAGGCGCTGCACGCCGCGCTGGTCGACATCGAGCGGATCGCCCGGCCCGCCTTCGACCGGCGCGATTTCACCGCCTCGCTGCAGGCGCTCGCGGCGCTGAAGGCGCCGGTCGACGCGTTCTTCGACCAGGTGATGGTGAACGCCGACGATCCGAAGATCCGCGTCAACCGGCTCGGCCTGCTGGCGATCCTGCGCAGTGCGATGAACCGCGTCGCCGACCTCTCCCGGCTCGCGGTGTGAACCATGCCGCGTGAAGCTCGCCCCCAGAGGTCCGATGCCATGAACCTGATCATCCTCGACCGCGATGGCACCATCAACGAAGACCGCGACGACTTCGTCAAGACGGTCGACGAGTGGGTGGCGATGCCGGGGGCGCTCGAGGCGATCGCGCGGCTCAACCACGCCGGCTGGCAGACGGTGATCGCGACCAACCAGTCGGGCCTGGGCCGCGGCCTGTTCGACATGGCGACGCTGAACCTGATGCACGCGAAGATGAACGTGCAGCTCGCGCGCGTCGGCGGGCGTGTCAGCGCGGTGTTCTTCTGCCCGCACACGCCCGAAGACCAGTGCGATTGCCGCAAGCCGCTGCCCGGCCTGTACCTGCAGATCGGCGAGCGTTTCGGCGCCGATCTGGCGAACGTGCCGGTGGTCGGCGATTCGCTGCGCGACCTCGAGGCGGCGGTGGCCGCCGGCTGCCCGCCGCACCTGGTGCGCACCGGCAAGAGCGCTGCGCTCGACGAGGCGCAGCTCGCGCAGCTGCACGAGAAGGTGCCCGGCCTGCAGGTGCATGACGACCTGACGGCGTTCGCCGAATACATGAYCCAGCAGGAGCGCACGCTGCGCGGCGCCTCCGGCAAGACCGACTCCGGATTCGGAAGGCTCGATTGATGTCCAAATTCATTGCGGCGCTGCGTTCGCTGCTGTTCGTGCTGTGGATGGCGGCCACCGTGATCCCGTGGGCGGTGTTCTCGCTGATCGCGTCGATCTTCATCCGCGGCACGCCGCTGTTCTGGTTCACCACCTTCTGGCTGCGCATCGCGATCACCGGCTGCCGCTTCATCTGCGGCGTGCGCTACGAGGTGAAGGGCATGGAGAACCTGCCCGACGGCCCGGCCATCCTGCTGTCCAAGCACCAGTCCACGTGGGAGACCTTCGCGTTCCCGACGCTGATGCCGCGCCCGCTGTGCTACGTGTTCAAGCGCGAGCTGCTGTACATCCCGTTCTTCGGCTGGGCGATGGCGCGGCTCGACATGGTGCACATCGACCGCAGCAAGCGCGCGGAGGCCTGGAACCGCGTGGCCGAGCAGGGCAAGCGCTTCATGGCGCAGGGCAACTGGGTCATCATGTTCCCCGAGGGCACGCGCATCACGCGCGGCCAGCAGGGCACCTACAAGACCGGCGGCACGCGGCTCGCGGTGGCGACCGGCGCGCCGGTGGTGCCGATCGCCGTCAATTCGGCCAGTTGCTGGCCGCGCAAATCGTTCCTGGTGCGGCCGGGCCTGATCACCGTGTCGATCGGCAAGCCGATCGCGCCGGCCGGGCGCGAGGCCGACGAGCTGATGCGCGAGGTCGAGGGCTGGATCGAAGGGGAGATGCGGCGCATCGACCCCGGGGCGTACACGCCTTCGTAGCTCGCCCTTAGAATCGCGGCCCATGACTCGACGCGCGCCGGGCCCCGAAGAACCACAGCTGTCGCTGTTCGATGAGTCGCCCCCGGCAGTGTCCGCGGCCCTCTGGCCCTCGCTGCCGCGCATGCCGGTCGTCGATGCCCCTGCGGCACCACCGCCCGTCGCCCCTGCGCCCGTCTCCAGCCTGCAGCCCGCGGTCTTCCGCCATCCGCAGGCCCAGCGCGAGATCCGCCTGAACGACCACCTGGTCGGCTATGCGCTGCGCCGCGCGCGCCGCCAGAGCATCGGCTTCGTCGTCGGCACCGAGGGCCTGAGCGTGGCGGCGCCGAAATGGGTCGGCCAGCAGGACATCGAATCGGCGCTGCGCGAGAAGGCCGGCTGGATCCTGCGCAAGCTCGGCGAGCAGCAGCAGCGCGCGCAGCGGCTGCAGGCCGCCCGCGTCGACTGGCGCGACGGCACCGGCATCCCGTTCCTCGGCGAGACGGTGATCGTCGTGCTGGATCCGCGTGCCACCGGTGCCATCCTGAACACCGATGCGGCCGCGCTGCCGGGCGTGCCGCGGCTCACGCTGCACGTCGGGCTGCCGCAGACCGCGACGCCGGAGCAGATCCGCGACGCGGTGCAGAGCTGGCTGCAGCGGCAGGCGCGGCGCATCTTCGAAGACCGCTGCCGGCATTTCGCGGCGCAGCTGAACGTGCGCTACACGCGGCTGAGCCTGTCGTCGGCGCAGACGCGCTGGGGCAGCGCGAGCGCCGACGGCCGGATCCGGCTGAACTGGCGCTTGATCCACTTCGCGATGCCGAGCATCGACTACGTGGTGGCACACGAGCTGGCGCACCTGCGCGAGATGAACCACAGCCCGCGCTTCTGGGACGTGGTGCGCTCGGTGATGCCCGACTTCGAGCAGGTGCGTGGCACCTTGAAGGACGACGCGCTGCCGGTGTTCGACTGATCGGGGCGGGCACAATCCCCCGCTGATGTTCAGCCTCAACCGCTACTCCTTCCGCCAGCTGCTGCTCGTCGCCTTCCTGCTGATCGCCGCGCTGCTCAGCGCGGCCTCGCTGCGCGGCCTGTTCCAGCTCGAAGGCCTGCTGCGCCAGAGCAGCGAGGGCGCGCGCCAGGCCGTCGCGCACACCGCCGATGCGCAGGTGCTGGCCGAGCGCACCGTCGCGATGGAACGCGCCGCGCGCCAGTACCTGGTGCTCGACGACCCGGTGCTGCGCCAGCGCTTCGAGGAGGCCGCGCGCGACGCCACCTCGGCGCTCGCCCGCCTCGCCGACAACCGCATCCCGTCGAACCTGGCGGCCGACTGGCGCGCCACCGAATCCGACATCGAGGCCCAGCTGAGCGGCCCCGATCCGGCGATCCGGCTGCGCGAGGTCACCGTGACCACCGCATTCCGGGAGCTCGAGTCGATCAACGCCACGATCGCCGAGCAGGTGCGCCTGGCCACCGAGACCCGCAACCAGGTGCTGATGAGCGAGCTGGAGGCCGGCCGCACCCAGCTCGGCCGGCAGATCCTCGCGGCGATCGGCATCTCGATCGTGATGGCGCTCGGCTTCGGCCTGTGGCTCGCGCGGCCGCTGAAGCACCTGGAGCGCGCCGTCGTCAGCCTCGGCGAGAACCGGCTCGACCAGCCGATCGACATCCGCGGCCCGACCGACGTGCGCCTGCTCGGCCGCCGCCTCGAATGGCTGCGGCTGCGGCTGGCCGAACTCGATTCCGACAAGTCGCGTTTCCTGCGCCATGTCTCGCACGAGCTGAAGACGCCGCTGGCCGCGTTGCGCGAAGGCGTCTCGCTGCTCGAAGACGGCGTCACCGGCGAGCTGAGCGAGAACCAGCGCGAGGTCGCGCGCATCCTGCGCCAGAACACCCACGTGCTGCAGAGCCAGATCGAGGACCTGCTGCGCTTCAACGCCGCCGCGTTCGAGGCCCGCCAGCTGGTGCGGCGCAAGACCGAGCTCACTGCGCTGATCAAGGACCTGGTCGCCCAGCAGCGGCTGCAGTGGCAGGCACGCCAGCTCGCGGTGCTGGTGGAGGGCGAGCCGCTCGTCGCCGAGGTCGATGCCGACAAGCTCGGCGCGGCGCTGGGTAACCTTTTGTCGAACGCGATACGCTTCAGCCCCGCGGGCGCTACCATCCGTTTTTCCGTGACCCGCGTGCCCGGCCGTGCCTGCATCGACATCGTCGACCAGGGCCCGGGCGTTGCGGCGGCCGACCGGGCGCGCGTGTTCGAGCCCTTCTACCGCGGCGAACGCCAGCCGGGCGACGCGGTGCGCGGCAGCGGCATCGGGCTGTCCATCGTGCACGAGTACGTCACGGCCCACGGCGGCCAGGTCGAACTGATGGACGACGGCGGCCCCGGCGGCGCTCACTTTCACATCGAATTGCCCCATGCGCGTTAGTCCTGCCCTCCGTTGCGCTCCCGCCTGGCTCGGCACGTTGCTGCTGGCGGCCTGCGTGACGCCGCCCGCCGAACTGCCGCCACCCGCGCCCGCCGCCTCGGCGCCGGTGCTCGCCCCGGCCCCGGCCGCGTCGGCCGTCGTGATCCTGGTGCCGGCGCCGGTCGAGCCGGCCGACCAGGTGTCGCGGCAGATCCTCGGCTACCACGAGCAACTGCGTCAGATGTCGGCGGCCGACCTCGGCAACGAGATCACGCGCCTGAACGCGATCGTCAGCGCGAACAGCGCCGCGGCGCCGACCGGCGCGGTGCTCGAACTGGCGCTCGCGCTCTCGCAGCAGCACAACGGCGGCGACGTGGCACGCGCGCAGCAGCTGCTCGAATCGGTCGTGAAGGCCGGTGCCGCCGAACTGCAGCCGTGGCAGCCGATGGCGCGCCTGCTGCTCGCGCGCATCGCCGAGCAGCGCCGGCTGGAAGACGCGTTCAACCGCGAGGCCACGCAGCGCCGCGAGCAGCAGCGCACGCTGCAGCAGCTCAACGAGAAGCTCGAGGCGCTGAAGGCGATCGAGCGCAGCATGACGACCCGCCCCGGGCCGGGCGCGAGCGCGGTGCCGGTGACGCCGCTGCCGGCGCCGGCCGCCGCCTCCGCCCCCGCGGCACCGAAGGCGCCCTGAGGGCCCCCGCCGCATGGCCAACATCCTGCTTGTCGACGACGACCCCGACCTGCTGAAGCTGCTGTCGATGCGGCTCGGCGCGGCCGGCCACCGCGTGACCTCGGTCGAGTCGGCCGAGGCGGCGCTGACGCAGCTGGCGGTCGCGCGGCCGCAGCTGGTGGTGAGCGACGTGCAGCTGCCGGGGCGCGACGGCCTCGCGCTGTTCGACGAGATCCGCGCGCGCCATCCGGCGCTGCCGGTGATCCTGCTGACGGCGCACGGCACCATCCCCGATGCGGTCGAGGCCACCGCACGCGGCGTCTTCAGCTACCTGACCAAGCCGTTCGACGGCAAGGCGCTGCTCGACAAGGTGAACCAGGCGCTGGCGCTCGCGCCGCCGTTGCCGCACGCCGAGGATGGCGACGGCGCCTGGCGTGCCGCGATCGTCAGCCGCTCCGGCCCGATGACCGAGCTGCTCGGCGAGGCCAAGATGGTGGCCGCGTCCGATGCGAGCGTGCTGATCCGCGGCGAGAGCGGCAGCGGCAAGGAGCTGCTCGCGCAGGCCATCCACCGCGCGAGCGCGCGTGCCGCGAAGCCGTTCGTCGCGGTGAACTGCAGCGCGATCCCCGAGGCGCTGCTCGAATCCGAGCTGTTCGGCCACGTGAAGGGCTCGTTCACCGGCGCGGTCGCGAACCACCGCGGCCTGTTCGTCACGGCCGACGGCGGCACGCTGTTCCTCGACGAGATCGGCGACATGCCGCCGGCGCTGCAGGTCAAGCTGCTGCGCGTGCTGCAGGAGCGCTCGGTGCGGCCGGTCGGCGCGAGCCAGGCGGTGCCGGTGGACGTGCGCATCCTGTCGGCCACGCACCGCGACCTCGATGCGGCGATGGCCGAGGGCCAGTTCCGCGAAGACCTGTACTACCGGCTCAACGTGGTGTCGCTGCACCTGCCGACGCTGGCCGAACGGCGCGACGACATCCCGCTGCTGGTGAACCACTTCCTCGCGAAGCTGGGCGAGAAGTACGGCAAGCGCTTCAACGGCTTCGCGCCCGAGGCGATGAAGGCACTGACCACCGCGAGCTGGCCCGGCAACGTGCGCCAGCTGCACAACGTGGTGGAACAGGTGTGCGCGCTGACGACCACGCCGCTGATCCCGCTGACGCTGGTGCAGCGCGCGCTGCGCGTGCCGTCGGTCGAGGTGCTGACCTACGCGCAGGCGCGCGAGCGCTTCGAGCGCGACTACCTGGTCGGCCTGCTGAAGCTGACCGATGGCAACGCCGCCGACGCGGCGCGGCTGGCCGACCGCAACCGCACCGAGTTCTACCGGCTGCTGCAGCGCAACGGCCTGACGCCGGGGCAGTTCAAGGCGGCGGCGGACGACGAGGGCTGAACCCGGCGATCGGATTCAAGCCCACGCGGCTGGATGCGAGCCCGGCGGCATCGACGGCCAGCGCCACAGCGGCGGCGTTTCAGAGAACTGCGGCGCATGGCGCACTGCGACGAGGCGACCGAAGCCCGACGGTTCGCTGACGAGGAAGGGCGTGATGTCGGGCGCTTGCGCCTTCAGTCCGCCGTCGACCCGGCCGAGCGACCGCAGCCACTGCCCGACGCCCGCCAGCGACACCTGCACATGCCAGCTGCCGCCTTCGCGCGCCTGGCGCCACAGCGCGGCCTGCGCGCCGAAGGCCAGCAGGTAGCCTGCCGCGTAGTCCAGCGCCTGCAGCGGCAGGGCCTGCGGCTTCGCGGCGCCGGCGGCGCGTGCCTCGGCGTCGTTGAAGCCGGTGGCGGTCTGCACCAGCGAATCGAAGCTGCGCCGCGTCGACCACGGGCCGGTCGATCCGTAGGCCGACAGCGACACCGCGACGATGCCCGGCCGCAGCGCGGCGAGCTGCTCCGGCCCGAAGCCCAGCGCCTGCAGGCCGCCCGGACGGTAGCCCTGCACGAAGACATGCGCATCGGCCAGCAGCTCCTGCAGTCGCTCGCGCCCCGCGCCGCTGCGCAGGTCGAGGTGGGCCGAGCGCTTGCCGCGGCTGGTCTCGGCGATCGCGTCGATGTTGGGCAGGTGGGGCGAATTCAGCAGCAGCACCTCGGCACCGTAGGCCGCGAGCGTGCGGCCGGCCACCGGGCCGGCGAGGATGCGCGTCAGGTCGAGCACGCGCAGGCCGTGCAGCGGGCGATCGGTGTCGGCGGCGTGGGTCCATTCGCGCGGGGCTGCGTCGCCGAGGCGTTCGATGCGCACCGCCGGCTGGCCGGCCAGCGCCAGGGCTTGCGGATGCCGGTCCCAGGTGTCGACGCTGCGCAGCGCGGCGACCACCAGGCCGGCCTGCGCCGCCGCGTCTTCGAACTCCTCGGCGCGCCAGCTGCGCAAGGCCTGCTCGACGGCGGGGCGCTCGGTGGCGTCGCCGGTCGGGCAGCCGAGCAGCTTCAGCGCGCCGTCACGGTGATGCGCGAAGTTCGCGTGCAGGCGCACCCAGCCCGGCTCGCCGAGCGCCTCGCCGCAGCGGTACAGGCCCGACAGCTTGTCCCAGAGATGCAGGGCGCGGCCGTCGAGCGTGAAGTGCGCGCAGCTCTCCAGCACGGCGTTCTCTCGCGGCACCAGCACGCGCTGCCGGCGCCCATGGCGCAGGTGCCACAGCTCGGCGGCCGCGCCGGAGGCAGCGGCCATGCTGGCCTGGATCGCATCGGCGACGGCGAAGCTGCTCGGCAGCACCGGGGCATCGCCGGGCGCTTCGATGTGATCGAGCGCCGCCGCCGGCAGGCCGGCCTGCTGCCACAGGCCGGACAAGGCGTGCTGCGCCGGACCGGCATCACGATCATCGATGGGCACGCGGTGCTCCAGGGGGGGTGAAGATGGCGCGCATTCGACACCGCCACGCGGCACCCGTCAATCGCCCACGTCAATCGCCCACGTCAGGCGCCCAGCCCGGCGATCAGCGAGTGGTGCAGCGAGACGCCGGCCAGCACGCCATCGGCCGACGCGAAGGTGGCGTTGTGGCGCAGGTGGGCCGCATCGCCGGCCGCGTAGACGCCGGGCACGCTGGTCTGCTTCATGTCRTTGACGCGCAGCATCGGGCCGAACGGGCCGTCGGTGAGCTCGCAGCCCAGCGAGTCGACCAGCTCGTGGCCGATGCGCACGCGCGGCGCGACGAACAGCGCGTCCAGCGGCAGCGAGCGGCCGTCCGCGAGGCGCGCCGCGCTGAGCCGCGGCAGCGGCCCTTCGAGGGCCTGCACCACGGCGGGCTCGATCGCGACGCCGTGCGCACGCAGCCGCCCGGCCTCGTCGTCGTCGAGCTGCTGCCCGTTCAGCAGCAGCGTCGTCGGCCCCCACTCCTTGATCAGCAGCGCATGGTGCACCGAGGCCGGTCCGGCCGACAGCACGCCGAGGCGCCGCCCGGCCTCTTCGTAGCCGTGGCAGTACGGGCAGTGCAGCACGCTCACGCCCCAGCGCGGCGCGAGGCCGTCGATGTCGGGGAAGGTGTCCTGCACGCCGATCGCCAGCAGCAGCCGGCGCGCGGCGAGCGTGCGGCCGTCGTCGAGCGACACGCTGAACTGCCGGCCGCCATCGCCATCACCGTCCCGGCGTGCGCGCAGCGCGCGGCCGCTGACGAACTGCACCGTCGGGTAGGCCTGCACGCGTTCGCGTGCGGCAGCGATCAGCTGCAGCGGCGGCGTGCCGTCCTGCGCGAAGAAGCCGTGCGACCGGGCCGCGAAGCGATTGCGYGGTGCGCCGTCGTCGACCACCGCGACCGTGCGGCGGGCGCGCGCCAGCTGCAGCGCGGCCGACAGGCCGGCGAAGCTGCCGCCGATCACGACGGCGTCAAGGGATGCATCGAGGGTTTCAATGGGCATGGTGGAAGTCCTTCATCGTGTGGCCGGTGGCTTTCAGCCGGCGGTGGAAATCGTTCGACAGGTCGGCGAGCGTCACCTGGCCGAGCCGTGCCAGCAGCAGCGCCTCGGCTTCCTGGCAGGCGTGGTCGAGCGCGGCGTTGACCGCCTGCTCGACGAGGCAGCCGGGGCTTTCGGTGCGGTTGCCGAACGCGAGCAACCCAGGCGAGCCGAGCGCCGCATGGATGTCGCCGAGCGTCACCTCGTGCAGCGGGCACGACAGCACCCAGCCGCCGCCGTGCCCCTTGGCCGACGCGACGAAGCCGGCTTCACGCAGCCCCGTCATCAGCCGGCGCACGACCACGGGATTCGTCTGCATCGCGCCGGCGAGCGATTCGGAGGTGGCTGGCCCGTCCTGCTCGGCCATGTGCAACAGCACGTGCAGGACGCCGGAAAGCTTGCTGTCTCGTTTCATGCAACATTATGAGTTGCGTGATGTGCGGGGCGCCCGGACCCGGCTCCGAAAACCCCACGCTGCGGCAGGGCAATCCAGCGGGCAGCGTGTCAGCGCCGTGCGCCAGGCGCCCCGGCCGCCGTCACGACGCGGTGCACGAACGCCAGCTTGCGCACCACCGGCTCGGGCATCACGAAGGGGTAGGCGTCGTGCGAGCCGAGGCTGCGCGACATCGCGTTGATGAACTGCGAGATCGGCAGCCAGCGTTCGATCAGGGCCGGCTCGAGGGCGTCGTCGCGCGGCTCCAGGGCCGCCGCGCGCACCGGCTCGCCACCCGGCGATGCGAGCTGCAGGCCCCAGGCCGAGGCGGTTTCCAGGCCGTCCTGCACGTGCAGGTAGTGGGCCCAGCATTCGGCCCAGTCCTCCCACGGGTGCGCGCTCGCGTAGGCGCTGACGAACTGCTGCGGCCAGTCGGCGGGCGGCGCGCCGTAGTGGGCCTGCAGCGCCTGCGCGTAGTCGGCGCGCTCGTCGCCGAACAACGCGCGGAACTCGTCCAGCCACGGCGTGCCGTCGACCAGCAGGTCCCAGTAGTAGTGCCCGATCTCGTGCCGGAAGTGACCAAGCAGCGTGCGGTAGGGCTCGTGCATCTCGGTGCGCGTCTTCTCGCGCTGCGCATCGTCGGCTTCGCGCACGTTCAGCGTGATGGTGCCGTTGTCGTGGCCGGTCATCACGCGCTGGCCGGGCTGCATCTCCGCGAGGAACTCGAACCACACGCCTTGCTCGGGATCGACGGCCTTGCTGCGCACCGGCAGGCCGAGCGACAACAGGCTGTACACCAGCCGGCGCTTGGCCTGCTCGATGCGTTGCCACGACAGCAGGTTGTCCGGTTCGCTGAGCGCCGGCAGGATGTGCGTGGTCTGGCACGAGGTGCACAGCGTCGCGTCGCTTGCGGCCGGCACCATCCAGTTGCAGGCCTGCGCGCTGGTGTAGTTGTGGCAAGGGCGCTGGGCCGCGGCGCCTTCGCGCAAGCGGTTCCAGTGGCCGTCGGCCGCGATCTCGAACGCGCCCATCGCCAGCTCATCCGGCACGAAGCCGAGCACGGCGCCACAGCGCTCGCAGGCCACGTTCTCGAAGAACACGCGCAGTCCGCAGCGCTCGCACGACAAGGTCTTCATGCGGCGAGCATAGGAGTCCGCAGCAGCGCGCTGCTGCGCCGCAGCGCCCGTCGGCGTGTAGGACGAACGCGCATTCGCGGCCCTTCCCCCCAACGAGGGGAGTGGCGGTCCCCCTCACCCTGATGGGCGGGTTTGAGCAACTGTCATGCAAGCTCCACCACAATCGCCGTTCAGGTCCGTGGACACAGAACAGGACCGCAAGGTATCGCAAAAAAAAGGGGAACGGGATGATGTTCACGCTGCGCATGGCGCCCGACTGGGCGGAGCAGGTCCGCAAGATCCGCGAGGCGGTCACCGAAGACACGCACCTGATCCGGGCCGACAACGGCTTCTACCGCGTCTGCCGCGCGGGCGATGCGGGCTTCCAGGTTCGCGTGCAGCCGGGCAGCGGCGCCCGAGGCGTGGAACTGAGGCTGCGCGAGAGCGACCTCGACGTGACGCACATCGACGGCGGGCCGTTCGAGCCCGGCACCGCCCGTGTCGATCCGCGCCGGCTGCAGGCGCCCGCGTTCGACGAGGCGCTGCTTGCATTGCAACGCAGCGCCGGCCCGCAGCGCTTCGAAGCGCAATCGTTGCTGGTGCTGTGCGTGGCCGGATCGCTGCGCAGCGACGTGCTCGCGGCGAAAATCGGCCAGTGGCTGCGCGTCGTGACGACCGGCCTGCCCGGCGCGTCGGCGCAGTTGGCGGTGGGCGAACTGCTGCAGGAGGCGCGGGCCTGGGGCCCGGCCTGCGAATCGATCTTCAATGCGATCACCGGCACCGCGCGCGGCATCGCGCTGAAGCGCCGCGCGGAGCTGACGCCGCTGCAGCGGCATTTCAGCGAACGGGTCGACCTGGCGAAGGTCGAGCCGGGGCTGCAGGCCGCGGCGCGCAGCCTCCAGGTGCTGAAGCGGCCGAAGTGAGCTGAGCCCTCAGGGCACCGCGCGGCAGCCGGTCAGCAGTTCCAGCAGGCGTGACTGGATCGCCTGGCGCGACGACGACTTCGCGAACTCGCTGCGCGCCATCAGCTGCGCGCCGGCCGGCGTCTTGCGAAAGCGGTCGACCGCGGCAATCTCTTCTTCGGTGTACTCGGCGATCGGTGCCGTCAGCGTCTCGCCGGCATCGAGCCGGGCCTGCGTCACGCTGCGCTCGGCGTACTTCCGGCCGGCCGGCGTCGCGAGGAAGGCCTCGATCGCATCGATCTCGGCCGCGCTCCAGTTGTCCTTCACGGCGGTCTCGAAGACGGGGACCAGCGCGCCGGGTTGCAGCGACTGGACGCAGGTGGCGGCGTCGACGGTGATCTTGCCGCCTTGGCGGGCTTCGCGCATCGCGCTCTGCACGCCGAGCAGCGTGGAGCGGGCGAGCAGCGTCGCGCTGGCGGTGGGAGTGGCCGCCCTGCCGGGGATCGCCTGGGTGGCGAGCAGCGCAGCGAAGACGGTGGCAGTCAGGGGGGTGGTGATTCGCATCCGGCGATTTTCCCGCATCCGGCGCGGCCAACGGCAACGCAAGGTAAGCAAGCCGCGTAGGCGGATCCTGCGTTCCGTTCGGCCCGCCGTCCGACAGACTGCGGCCTCGAGGATGAACAGACTTCAGCGATCCACCGCTTGAAGGAGCCGTTCATGAAGACTTCCACCATGTTGCCCACCGTGTTGCGCTCGTTCGCGCTGGCGCCGCTGATCGTGCTGAGCGTCTCCGCCGCCATGGCCGCCGACAGGACGGCCCAGCAGACCGCCCGTGCCCGCTTCGAGCAGGACAGCGCCGTCTGCAACAGCGGCCGCTCGAACCAGGACCGTGCGACCTGCATGCAGGAAGCGCGCGCCGCACTGGCCGCGGCACAGGGCGGCCGCCTGCCGGAGCCGGACCCCAGCCTGGCCCGCAACGCGACCCGGCGTTGCGCCGCGTTGCCGATGGAGGACCGCGCGGATTGCGAAGCGCGCATGCGCGGCCAAGGGACGACCAGCGGCAGCGCCGCTGCGGGTGGCATCTACCGCGAGCTCGTCACGCGCACCGTCGGCCCGGTGGAGCCTGCCGCCTCGGCCGCCGAGCCCGCTCCCCGGTGACGGACGCGTCAGGCTGACGCCAGCGCCGCCGCGTCCACCGGCAGCTTGCGCAAGCGCCGGCCGGTGGCCGCGAAGATCGCGTTGGTGACGGCCGGCGCGAGGCCCGAGGTGCCGGGCTCGCCCATGCCGCCGGGTGCCTCGCCGCTCGCGACCAGGTGCACCTCGATCGCGGGCGCTTCGTTCAT
Organism: Rhizobacter sp. P2_H3; assembly: GCF_056403355.1. Taxonomy (NCBI): domain Bacteria; kingdom Pseudomonadati; phylum Pseudomonadota; class Betaproteobacteria; order Burkholderiales; family Sphaerotilaceae; genus Rhizobacter; species Rhizobacter sp. P2_H3. The sequence goes on from NZ_JBFUFQ010000001.1 coordinate 37,463, forward strand.
CCGCACCACCCGCACGTCGTGGAAGTTGGATTGCTCGATGCGCCCGTTCGCGAGCGTCGCCTGCCCCCACAGCGCGCCCGAGATCCCGAAGATCACGCCGCCCATCAGCTGGGCGCGCACGGTGTCCGGGTTGACGATCACGCCGGCATCGACCGCGCACACCACGCGCTGCACGGCGACGCTGCCGTCGGCCGCGACCGCCACCTCGGCGACCGTCGCCAGGAAAGTGCCGAACGCGAACTGCAGCGACACGCCGCGGCCGTGCCGTGCCGGCAGCGCCCGGCCCCAGCCGGCCTTCTGCGCCGCCAGCTCGAGCACCGCCTTCGCGCGCGGGTTGTGCTGCAGCAGGTCGAGCCGGTAGGCCACCGGGTCGGCCTTCGCGGCCGCGGCCAGCTCGTCGATGAAGCTCTCGACGACGAACACGTTGTGCGTCGGCGCCACGCCGCGCCAGAACGCGGTCGGGATCGGCGGCTCGTGGTTCACGTAGTCGACGTGGATGTTCGCGAGTGCATACGGCGGGTGCGCGGCGCCGTCGATGGTCTCGGGGTCGAAGCCGTTGTTGTAGAGCGGCGGCGCCCAGCGCTTCAGGATCGACGAGCCGGTCAGCCGGTGCGTCCACGCCACCGGCCGGCCCTGCGCATCCAACCCTGCGGCGACGCGGTCGAAGAAGTAGGGCCGGTACATGTCGTGCTGCGTGTCTTCCTCGCGCGTCCAGATCACCTTCACCGGGTGGTCGAGCGCCTTGGCGATCTGCACCGCGCGCGTGATGCTGTCCACCTCCAGCCGGCGCCCGAAGCCGCCGCCCAGCAGGTGGTTGTGCACCTTCACCTTGTCCAGCGGCAGTCCGGTCACCTGCGCGGCCGCGGCCTGCGCGCGCGACAGCACCTGCGTGCCGACCCACACGTCGCAGCCGTCGGGGCGCACGTGCACCGTGCAGTTCAGCGGCTCCATCGCGGCGTGCACGAGGAAGGGCACCTCGTACACCGCCTCCAGCCGCGTCGCGGCAGCGGCCAGCGCGGCCGCGGCATCGCCGTCGTGGCGCACGGTGGCGCCGGGTTGCAGCGAGGCCACGCGCATCGATTCGACGATGTCGGCGGTGGCGAGCGTCGCGTGCGGGCCGTCGTCCCATTCGATCGCGAGGGCGGCCAGCCCCTTCTTCGCGGCGCCCATGTGGTCGGCGACCACCGCGACGCAATCGTCCAGCGTCACGATGCGGCGCACGCCGCGCACCTTCAGCGCCGCGCGCTCGTCGACGCGGCGCAGCCGGCCGCCCGGCACCGGCGATTGCGCGAGCGTCGCGATCTTCATGCCGGGGACCTGGGCATCGATGCCGTAGCGCGCGCGGCCATTCACCTTGTCGGGCGTGTCCAGCCGATGGGCGGGCGTGCCGATCAGCCGGAATGCCGAGGCCGGCTTCAGCACCACCTCCTTCGGCTCGGGCAGCAGTGCCGCGCTCGCGGTCAGCGCGCCGTAGCCGAGGCGGCGGCCGCTCGCCGCATGCACCACCTGGCCGCGCTCGGCATGGCAGGCCGACGGCTCCACCGACCAGCGCTGCGCCGCCGCCTGCACGAGCAGCGTGCGCGCGACCGCGCCGGCCCGGCGCAGCGGCCCGAAGGCCGCGCGGATCGTCGTCGAGCCGCCGGTCACCTGGAAGCCGAGCAGCGGGTTGCCGTACAGCGTGTCGTCGGGCGGCGCGTGCGCCACGCGGATCGTCGCGAGCTCGACCTCGAGCTCCTCGGCGATCAGCATCGGCACGCTGGTGTAGGTGCCCTGGCCCATCTCGATGTAGCCCATCGTGACGGTGACCTGGCCGTCGGGCGCGATCCGCACGAAGGCGTTCGGCGCGAACGCTGCCGCGGCCTGGGCCGCGCGCGCCGGGCCGGCCGTGCCCAGGCTCACGCCGACCAGCAGCCCGCCGCCGGCGGCGGCGCCGATGCTGAGGAAGTCTCTGCGCGACAGCGTCGCGTCGTCGAGGTGCGTTGTCATGTCATGCGCCTTTCGACAAGGCGCGTGCCGCGGCATGGATGCCGTCGCGGATGCGCGGGTAGGTGCCGCAGCGGCACAGGTTGCCGCTCATCGCGGCGTCGATGTCGGCGTCGTTCGGCGCACGGTTCGCCGCCAGCAAGGCCGCGGCCGACATCAGCTGGCCCGACTGGCAGTAGCCGCACTGCACGACCTCGAGGTCCCGCCATGCCTGCTGCAGCGCGCGGCCGATGCGGGTGCCGGCCAGTGCCTCGATCGTCGTCACGTCGGCCCGGCCGACCGATTCGACGCTGGTGATGCACGAGCGCGTGGGCACACCGTCGACGTGCACCGTGCAGGCGCCGCACAGGCCTGCGCCGCAGCCGAACTTGGTGCCGGTCATGCCGAGCACGTCGCGCAACACCCACAGCACCGGCGTGTCGCCGTCGACATCGGCGCTGCGCCGGGTTCCATTCACTTTCACGTTGGCTCCTGCTTCGTGGCGACGGCCACATGCGGACGCCAGGATGGCCGCGCGCCGCGCCCGGCGTCGGTCGAATACCCCACGAATCCGGACGTCGAGGCGGCGCAGGCGCCATCTTCGCGGCCGTCACGACGGCCACTGCCAGCGGTGGCTCGGTCGCAGCGCCTCGATGAACTCCGCATCGTGGCTCGCCACCAGCAGCGCGCCCTCGAAGCCCTGCAGCGCGCGCTGCAGTTCCAGCGTGCTGTCGAGGTCGAGGTGGTTGGTCGGCTCGTCCAGCAACAGCAGGCAGGCCGGCTGGCCGCGCCACAGCGCGCAGGCGAGCGCGGCCTTCAGGCGCTCGCCCGCACTCAGCGCGCCCATCGGCAGCTCGACGTGCACCGCACCCAGGCGCAGCTGGGCCAGGCGCGTGCGCAACTCGGCGGGCGGCAGCGGGCTGTCGAGATCGCGCAGGTGTTCCAGCAGCGTGCGCTGCGCCGGCAGCGCGGCCGCGGCGTCCTGGTCGAGCACCGCGAACGGCACATGCAGCGTCGCGCTGCCCGCGGCCGGCGGCAGCAGGCCGGCGATCACCCGCAGCAGCGTGCTCTTGCCGCAGCCGTTCGGGCCGGTCAGCGCGATGCGCACCGGGCCGCTGAACGACGCGTCGCTCACCGGCGCTTCACCGTGCGGCAGCTGCAGGTCGTCGAGGCGCAGCACCAGCTTGCCGGGCACGACGCGGCTGGCCGGCAGCGCGACGAACACCGCCGGCTCCTGCGCGACGCGCCGGGCGGCATCGCGCACCGCAGCGTCGAGCGCGTGGCGGGTGCCGGCGTCGCGCTTCACGTCGCGCGCGTTCGTCGCCTCGGCCGTCTCGCGCATGCCGTTGATCGTGATCGCCGACAGGTTCGCGCTGCGGGCGTTGCGGCGCGCCTGCGACTGCTTGCGCTGCCGCGCAGCGTGCTCGCGGCGCAGCCGGGCCAGCGCGGTGTCGCGCTCGTTGCGCGCATGGGCGAGCGCCGCGCCGGCCGCCGCCGCCTGCGCATCGCGCTGCGCGACGTACAGGCCGTAGTCGCCGCCGTAGACCGACAGGCCGCGCGGCCCGAGCTCGACGATGCGGTCGACCGCACGCAGCAGTTGCCGGTCGTGGCTCACCAGCACCACTGGGCGCTGGCACTGGCGCAGCCAGCGCTGCAGCCACGCACGCGCCGGTGCATCGAGGTGGTTGCTCGGCTCGTCGAGCACCAGGCAGTCGGCCTCGGCCGCCATCGCGCCGGCCAGCGCGACGCGCATGCGCTCGCCGCCGCTCAGCACGGCCATCGGCGTGTCGGGCGAGACACCGGGCAGCCCGGCGTCGGCCAGCGCCTGCGCGGTGCGCGCCGGCAGGTCCCACTGGCCGTCCGCGAGCAGCAGGTCGTCGGCCGTCGCAAGGCCCGCCGCGAGGCGCTCGACCGCCGCGAGCGCCGCGGCCAGGCCCATCGCATCGGCCACGCGCCGCGGGTCGTGCGCGAGCAGCGGCGGGGACACGAGGTGCGCGCGGCCGGCGCGTTCGACGCGGCCGCCCGAAGGCGCGAGGCCGCCGGTCAGCAGCTGCACCAGCACGCTCTTGCCGGCACCGTTGCGCCCGACGATGCCGAGCCGCCCGGGCCCGATCGACAGCGACAGCGGGGTCGACCACAGCGCGCGGCCGTCGGGCGTGCGCCATTGCACGTCGCGCAGCTGGAACGCGAAGGAGGAAGCAGGAACGGAAGAAGCAGGAACGGAAGACGGGGCGGGCGGATGCGCCCCGGACGGACGCGGGCCCGTGGAGATCGATGACATGGCTGGCTTTCCAAGGAAGCTTCCGAAGAAGCAGGCACGCCACGCCGCCTCAAGGGGGCGTGGAACGGCGTTCGAAGGAAAGGCTCAGCGGCGCATCGGACGGGCAGGCAGGGCTGGAAAGACGGCGATCCTAGCGACGCTGTCGCGCACCGTCAACGCGCCGTCGTCAACTTGAAGGATGAACGGTCGGCGGCGCACCCTCCAAAGGCGGGATGCCGGGCCCTGTTGCGTTGTAGGACCGCGTACCATCCTCCGCACACCCAGCAAAGCGCATCACCGCAAAGGCGCGACGTGGAGACGACAGCCCCCGGTCCCGGCGACGAGCCCGGCCTCGCGTTCGAGGCCGGCGAACTGGCCGCGCGCAAGGCTGCGAACGCGCGCCGAGTCCACACCGTCCAGATCCCGGCGATCCGCGCCGTCGGCTTCGTGATCGTCTGCCTGATGGTCGTGCTGCAGGCGTGGCGCGAGGGCACGGTGCTCGCGCCGCTGCAGCTCGCGCTGATCGGCATCAACCTGCTGTACGCCGCGCTCGGCTGGATCGCGCTGCGCATCGGCTGGAAGCGCACCGGCCGGCTCGACCTGAGCCTGCTGCTGTTCCACGTCGACGTGCTGGTGTGGATCGCGAACCTGCACTACCTCGAGAAATCCAACCTCTTCTTCGCCTACCTGCTGCTGATGCGGGTGGCCGACCAGGTCGGCTTCGGCTTCCGGCGCGCATTCTGGTTCAACCACGTGGCGGTGGTCGCCTACCTGGTCTACGCACTGTGGCTGTGGACCTGGGAGCCGGCCGCGGTGCAGTGGCTCGAGCGGCTCGCGATCGCCGCGACGATGTACGTGCTCGGCGCCTACCTGTCGGTGACGGGCCTGGTGATCGAGCGGCTGCGCAACCGCATGAGCATCGCGGTGCGCTCGGCGCGCGAGATGGTCGACAGCCTCGAGCAGGCGAGCCGCGCCAAGTCGCAGTTCCTCGCGATGGTGAGCCACGAGATCCGCACGCCGATGAACGGCATCCTCGGCACCACCGAGCTGCTGCTGACGACCGGGCTGCAGCCCGACCAGCACCGCTACGCGAAGACCGCGCACCGCTCGGCGATGGCGCTGCTCGCGCTGATCGACGATGTGCTCGACCTGTCGCGCATCGAGGCCCGCAAGCTCACGCTGCACCCGGTCGCGGTCGACGTGGGCACGCTCGCGGCCGAGACCGTCGAGCTGATGAGCTTCGCCGGCCGCGACAAGCCGGTGACGCTGAGCTGCTCGCTGCCCACCGCGCTGCCGGCCGTCGTCGAGTGCGATCCGGTGCGGGTGCGGCAGGTGCTGGTCAACCTGCTGCACAACGCGATCAAGTTCACCGAGCGCGGCACGGTCGCGCTGGTCGTCACGCTGCTCGCCGACACGCCCGAGGCGGTGCGGCTGCGCTTTCGGGTCGAGGACACCGGCATCGGCATCGCGGCCGACAAGCTCGGGCTGATCTTCGATGCGTTCACGCAGGTCGACGGCAGCAGCACGCGCCGCCACGGCGGCACCGGGCTGGGCCTCGCGATCGTCAAGCAGCTGGTGGAGCTGATGGACGGGCGCCTGGGCGTCACCAGCGAGCCGGGCGTCGGCTCGGCCTTCTGGGTCGAGCTGGACATGAAGAAGTCGACCGCGACGCCGGCACCGGCCGCCACCACGCTGTCGGCGCTGCCTGCCGAAGCGGCCGAGCCGCGCGGCCCGCTGCGCGCGCACGTGCTGCTCGCCGAGGACGATCCGGTCAACCAGATGGTGCTGCACAGCATGCTGGTGAAGCTGGGCTGCGAGGTCGACATCGCGTCCGACGGCGCGGCCGCCTTCCGCGCCGCGCAGGAGTTCCGGCACGACCTGATCTTCATGGACCTGCACATGCCGGTGATGGACGGCCACGACGCGGCGCGCCAGATCCGCGCCTGGGAGCGCGAGCAGGGCGGCTACACGCCGATCGTCGCGCTGACCGCCGACGCGCTCGACGGCGACCGCGAGCGCTGCCTGCAGGCCGGCATGAACGATGTCGTCACGAAGCCGGTCAGCACCGCGATGCTGGCGTCGGTCATCGAGCGCTGGACGGGGCACCCGACGCAGCCCGCGTCGCCCTGGTGAACGGCAGCCGCTGGATCGCCAGCAGCAGGTCGTCGACATAGGTGAACACGACCGGGATCACGAGCAGGCTCAGCACCGTCGACGTGAGCAGCCCGCCGATCACGATCACGGCCATCGGCTGGCGGAAGCTCGCCTCGGCGCCCAGCCCGAGCGCGTTCGGCAGCATGCCCGCGCCCATCGCGATCGTCGTCATCAGGATCGGCCGCGCGCGCTTGTGGCAGGCATCGAGCAGGGCGTCGAGCCGCCCCATGCCGTGCGTGCGGCGCGCCATGATGGCGTACTCCACCAGCAGGATCGAGTTCTTCGTCACGATGCCCATCAGCATCAGCAGCCCGATCACCGACGGCATCGAGAAGCTCAGGTGCGTGACCAGCAGCGCGAACAAGGCCCCGCCGAGCGACAGCGGCAGCGCGCACAGGATGGTGGCCGGCTGCAGGAAGTCGTGGAACAGCAGCACCAGCACCGCGTAGATGCAGAACACGCCGATCGCCATCGCGAGGCCGAAGCTCTCGAACAGCTCGCCCATGCGCTGCAGCTCGCCCTGCTCGACCGGGTGCACGCCGGCCGGCAGGTGCTGCAGCGCCGGCAGCGCCAGCGCCTCGCGCTGCACCTCGCCGAGCGTGCGGCCGGCCAGCTCCACCGTCAGCGTCACGTTGCGTTCGCGGTCGAGCCGGTCGATCTGCGCCGGGCCGCTGCCGATCGCCAGCTCGCCGAGCGATGCGAGCGCGACGCTGCCGCCGCTGCCGGCCACGCGCAGCTGGCCGATCGCGGCCAGGCTGTCGCGCTGCGAGGCCTCGACGCGCACGCGGATCGGCACCTGGCGCTGCGGCAGGTTCAGCTTGGGCAGCGCCGTCGAGTAGTCGCCGTAGGTGCCGATGCGCAGGACATCCGCGGCGGCCCCGGCGGTCACGCCCAGCGCCGCGGCACGCGCTGCATCGGGCGTCAGCTGCACCTCGGGCCGTTGCAGCGCGGCGCTGGATGTCACGTTGCCGATGCCGTGCAGCGTGCGCAGCTGGCTCTCCAGCGCCGCGGCGGCCTGGTCGAGCGCCGCCGCATCGTTGCCGGCCAGCGTCAGCTGCAGGCTTTCGCCGTTGCCGCCGCCGCCCACCGCGCTGCGCACGCCCGGCAGGCCGCGCAACACGCCGCGCAGCTCGGCCTCGATCGCCGACTGCTTGCTCGCGCGCTCGCCGCGCGGTACCAGGTCGACCGTCAGCGTCGCGCTGTTGCTGCTGGTGCTCGCGCTCGACGAGGTGCCGGGGTGGTCCTCGCCGGCGGTGATGCCGACGGCGCTGAACACCTGCTTCACGCCGGGCACCGCGCGCATCCGGCGCGAGGCCTCGCTCGCCACCGCGTCCATCTCCGCCAGCGTGCTGCCGGGCGGCAGCGTCAGCGTGACGCGGGTCTGCGCGTTGTCCTGCGCGGGCAGGAATCCCGACGGCAGCAGCGGGATCAGCGCGAGCGACAGCGCGAAGAACGCGAGCGCCGCCAGCACGGTCGTCTTGCGCCGGCGCAATGCGCTGCGCGCCCAGCCGAGGTAGCGCGTCATCAGCGCGCTGTCGGCGGCCTCGTGCGGCGCCGGCGCGCCGCGCGCCTTCATCAGGTAGGCGGCCATCATCGGCGTCAGCAGGCGCGCCACCAGCAGCGAGCACAGCACCGCGACCGAGGCGGTGACGCCGAACTGCCGGAAGATCTTGCCGACGACGCCCGACATGAAGGCCGTCGGCAGGAACACCGCGACCAGCGTGAAGGTGGTCGCGACCACCGCGAGGCCGATCTCGTCGGCCGCCTCCATCGCCGCCTGGTACGGCGTCTTGCCGGMCGCCAGGTGGCGCGCGATGTTCTCGATCTCGACGATCGCGTCGTCGACCAGGATGCCGATCACGAGCGACAGCGACAGCAGCGTGATCGTGTTCAGCGAGAAGTCAGCCAGGACCATGAAACCGAAGGTCGGCAGGATCGACAGCGGCAGCGCCGCCGCCGAGATCAGCGTGGCCCGCGTGTCGCGCAGGAACCACCACACCACCAGCATCGCGAGCACCGCGCCTTCGAGCAGCAGGTGCATCGAGCCGCGGTAGTTGTCCTCGATCGGCGCGACGGTGTTGCTGGCCTCGGCCAGCGCGACCGACGGGTTGGCCTGCCCGAAGGCGGCGACCGCGCGGCGCACGGCGCCGGCGACCGTCACGTCGGAGTAGCCCTTCGAGCGCGACACCTGCAGCGCGACCACCGGCGCGCCGTCGCGCCGCGCGAGCGACGTGCGCTCGGCCGGCCCGTCGACGATGCGGGCGACCTGGTCGAGCCGCACGCTGCGGCCGTCGCCGAGGGCGATGCTCATCGCCGCGAGCTCCTGCGCCGAGCCGACCGCGGCCAGCGTGCGCGCCGACTGCCGCTGGCCGGCGATGTCGCCCTGGCCGCCGGAGCTGTCGGTCTGCGCCGCCTTCAGCTGCGACGAGACGGTGGCCGGGCTGATGCCCAGGCCGGCCATCAGCGCCGGGTCGAGCTCGATGCGCACCTCGCGGTCGATGCCGCCGATGCGCTGCACCGCGGCCACGCCCTTCACCGACAGCAGGGCCTTCGTCAGCTCGTTGTCGACGAACCAGGACAGGTCCTGTTCGTCCATCGACGCGGAGGCGGCGGTGAAGGTCAGCAGCGACGAACTCGCCGCGGTGCTCTTCGACACGGTGGGTGCCGACATGCTGGCCGGCAGGTCGGCGCGCGCGCTGTCGACCGCGTTGCGCACCTCGCTGAGCGCGACCTCGGCGTCCTTCTCGATCTCGAAGCTGACGGTGATCGCGACCGTGCCGTCGGTGATGGTGGTCGTGATGTGGTCGAGCCGCGTCAGCGACGCGAGCTTGTCCTCGATCTTGCGGGCGACCTCGGTCTCCAGCTGCGCGGGCGCGGCGCCCTCCAGCGAGGCCGACACCATGATGGTCGGCAGGTCCATGTCGGGAAAGTCCTGGATCTGCAGCTTGTGGAAGCCGATCAGCCCGAGCACGGTGAGCAGCACGAAGACGAGGACGGCCGGCACCGGGTTGCGGATCGACCAGGAGGAAATGTTCACGGGCGGGCGCCTTGCGGGTTCGGGTTGTCGTTCAGGGTCAGCTTGACGGCGGGGGCGGCCTGCGCGACCTGCACCGGCGTGCCTTCGGAGAGGAAGGCGCCGCCGCTCGCGACGACGCGGGCGTCGTCCTTCAGGCCGGTCAGCACCTCGACGCGGTCGCCGATGCGCCGGCCGATCGACACGGTGCGGCGCGTGACGGTGCCGTCGTCCTTCAGCAGGAACACGTCGTTGCGGCCGTCGCGCGGCACCAGCGCGGTCTGCGGCAGCGTCAGCGCCGGCGTCACCGGTCCGTCGATGCTGCCGTTGGCGAACAGGCCGGGCTGCACCGCGCTGTCGGCCGGCAGGCTGACGTAGACGAGCGCGCGGCCGGTGCTGGTGCTGAAGGTCGGCGCGACCAGGCGCACGCGGCCTTCGATCACCTGGCCGCTCGCGAGCGTCAGGTGCGCCACCTGCCCGGCCTGCACCTGGGCGAGCTGGCGGGCGGCCAGCTCGGCGCGCCATTCGACCTTGCCCTGGCGCACCAGCCGGAACAGCTCGGTGCCGGCCGGCACCACGTTGCCCAGCACCGCGCTGCGCGAGGACACGATGCCGTCATCGACCGCGAGGATGCGCGTCTGCGACAGCTGGATGCGGGTGGCGAGCAGGTCGGCCTCGGCCGACGCGAGCGCCGCCCGGTTGGTGGCCTCGGCGATGCGGTAGTCGTCGACCTGCTGGCCCGACAGCGCGCCGCTGCCGTCGACCGCGCCGGCGCGCTGCAGGTTCATCTGCGCCTGCGCGAGGCCGGCGCGGGCCTGCGCGACGGCGGCCTGCTGCTTCTGCAGCTGGGCCTGCAGCGCGTCGTCGGCCAGGCGCGCGAGCAGCTGGCCGCGGCGCACGCGGCTGCCCACGTCGGCGAGCAGCTCGGTGATGCGCAACGAGCCGGTCTCGGCACCGATCACGGCCTCCTGCCAGGCGCTCAGCGTGCCGCTGGCCTGCAGCGTCTGCGGCCAGGCGGTGCGGGTCGGCGTGGTCAGCGCGACGCTCAGCGCGGCGGCCGGCGTGGCGGCCTGTGCCGGGGCGGCCGAGGCGGTGCCGCCCCACACCTGCCAGGCGCCGCCGCCGATGGCGATCAGCAGGGCCGCGGCGATCGCGGTGGTCTTCAGGCTTGGTTTCATGGTCGGGCTCCGGGGGTTGAAGGGGCGGTGGCTTGCAGGGTGTCGACGGTCCAGCCGCCGCCCAGCGCCTTGTAGAGCGCGACCCAGTCGCGCACCTGGTCGCGTTGCAGCGTCAGCAGCGTCGTCTCGGCCGAGATCGCGGCGCGGCGCGCTTCCTCCAGCGTCATCAGGCTGCTGCGGCCGGCGCGCCAGTCGGCCTGCACCGAGGTGAAGTAGCGCCGGTAGCGCTCGGCCGCGGTGCGGGCATCGCGGCTGCGGCGGGCCGCGCCTTCGAGGTTGACGAGGGCGGTCTCGACCTCCTTCACCGCGCTGCGCACCGCGCTGCGGTAGCCGGCGAGCGCGGCGTCGTACGCGGCCTGCGCCGAGTCGACCGCCGAGCGCGCCTGCCCGCCGTCGAGCAGCGGGATCGACAGGCTGGGGCCGAACGACGCGCTGCGGGTCGATCCGGCGAGGCTGGAGGACGACACGCTGATCGTGCCGCCCAGCGTGAAGCTCGGGTAGCGGCCGGCCTCGGCCTGGCCGATCTCGGCGCTGGCGGCGGCGAGCGCTCGCTCGCTGGCGACCAGGTCGGGCCGCTGGCGCAGCAGGTCGGCCGGCACGCCGTCGACGCTGAAGGCATCGGGGATCGGCACGGCCGGCGGCGTCGCGTCGATCAGCGTGCGCAGCGCCGGTTCGTCGGCACCGGTCAGCGCGACGAGCGACTTGACCAGGCCTTCGCACTCGGTCTGCTGCGCGATCAGCGTGGCGTTGGCGCTGGCGGCGCTGGCCTCGGCCAGGTCGCCGTCGGAGGCGGCGCTGAAGCCGGCGCGCACCTTGACCTGCGTGAGGCGCACGGTCTCCAGCTGCGAGCGGACCTCGCTCTCGTCCTGCCGGGCCAGCAGCCGGCAGGCGCGGTACTGCACGTACGTGTCGGCCACTTCGGCGGCGAGCGAGACGCGGGCCTCGTGCCAGTCGGCGCCGCGCGCATCGACGCGGGCCTGCGCGGCTTCGCGGCCGCGCCGCAGCTTGCCGAACAGGTCGATCTCCCACGAGGCGTCGAGGCCGCCGCTGCGTGTCGTCGTGTCGCTCGTGACACCGTCGGTGCGCTGGTGTGACCGGCTCGCCGAAGCGCTGCCCGTGAGCGACGGCGCTGCCGACGCACGGGCGCTGCCGAGCGCGGCCCGCGCGGCGGCGATGTTGGCCGCGGCGGTCGCGAGCGACGGGCTGTCGGCCTCGGCCATCTGCACCAGGCGCGCGACCGTCGGGTCGTCGAAGGCCGACCACCAGCTGGCGAGCTGCACGCTGCTGCCGTGGTGCGGCAGCGCGGCCTGCCACGTGCTGCCGGTGGCGACCGCGGGGGCCTGGTAGTCGGGGCCGACGACTGCGCAGCCGCTCAGCAGCAGCGCCAGCGAGACGCCGAGCGCAACGGGTTTGACGAGGAATCTGGACATGCCTTCATCGTAGGAAAGCGCTCTGTCGGGCGGTGTTCGGCTGCGTCAAGTTGGGTAAAAGCGGGCGGGCGAAGGGTGTCGGCGGCTGTCGCCGCGCCATACTTCGCCGATGATTTCCGTGCTGCTGGTCGATGACGATGCCGAACTCACGTCGATGCTGGGCCAGTACCTGCAGCGCGAGGGTTTCGATGCGCACGCGGTGCACGACGGCGAGGCGGGGGTGGCCGAAGCGCTGTCGGGGCGCTACGCGATCGCGGTGTTCGACGTGATGATGCCGAAGCTGAGCGGCATGGAAGCGCTGCGCCGCATCCGTGCGACGAGCCGGCTGCCGGTGCTGATGCTCACCGCGCGCGGCGACAACATCGACCGCATCGTCGGCCTCGACATGGGCGCCGACGACTACATGCCCAAGCCGTGCATGCCGGGCGAGCTGGTGGCGCGGCTGCGCGCGATCCTGCGGCGCGTCACGCCCGCCGGCGACGAGGGCGCGTCACCGTCGCGGCGCCTGCAGGCCGGTGCGCTGGAGCTGATGCCCGGCAGCCGCAGCGCGCTGTGGCGCGGCGTGCCGCTGGAGCTCACCGGCACCGAGTTCAGCCTGCTGGAGGTGCTGGCGCGGCAGGCGGGGCAGCTCGTCAGCAAGCAGGACATCTCGAAGCGCGCGTTCGGCCGGCCGCTCGAGCGCTTCGACCGGCGCATCGACGTGCACATCAGCAGCATCCGGCAGAAGCTCGGCACGCGCGCGGACGGGCAATCGTGGATCCAGGGCGTGCGCGGCATGGGCTACCAGCTGCTGGTGGACTGATGGCGACCTTCTGGAAGCTGTTCGTCAGCCTGTGGGCGATCTGCATGATGGCCTTCGGGGCCTCGGTGGCGGTGCTGCATTTCACCGGGCACCGGCCACCACCGGACGACGGACTGTTCCCGCTGCTGCCGATCGCGCTGGGGGCGCTGATCAGCCTGATCTTCAGTGCCGGGGTCGCCAGCGTGCTGTCGCGTTCGCTGGGCCATCTGCGCTGGGGCCTGCAGCGCGCGGCGCAGGAGCGCTTCGAGACGCGGGTGCGCCCGCTGATGGACCCGCGCAGCAACGAGTTCGTCGCGGTCGCGCAGGAGTTCGACCGCATGGCCGAGCGGCTGCAGCTGATGCAGGCGACGCGGCGCACGCTGCTGCACGACCTGTCGCACGAGCTGCGCTCGCCGCTGGCGCGCATGCAGGCGGCGATCGGCCTGAGCCGGCAGGATGCCGAGGGCGCGCGGCTGCTGCACGAGCGCATCGAGCGCGAGGTGCAGCGGCTGGACCTGCTGGTCGAGGAGCTGCTGACGCTGCACCGGCTCGAATCGGCCGACGATCCGGCCGGCGAGCGGCTGGCCACCGCGCGGGTCGATCTCGTCGAGCTGCTGGTGGCGATCACCGACGACGCGGGCTTCGAGGCGCGGGCCGCGGAAGGCCGCAGCGTCGAGCTGCGCAGCGGCGGCGGTGCCTTCGTCGCGAACGTCAATGGCGACCTGGTCTACCGCGCGTTCGAGAACGTGATCCGCAACGCGGTCAAGTACACGGCGCCGGGCACGCGGGTGGAGGTGGAGGTGCGGCTGCCCGCGCATGGCAAGACGCTCGAGGTGCTGGTGTCCGACCGCGGGCCCGGCGTGCCGGAAGACAAGCTGCAGGCGATGTTCGAGCCCTTCGTGCGCCTCGAAGGCAGCGAGTCGGTGCGTGGCACCGGGCTCGGGCTGGCGCTCGCGCGCCGCGCGATCGTCTCGCACGGCGGACGGATCGACGCGAGGCGGCGTGACGGCGGCGGGCTGACCGTGTGCATCCAGCTGCCGGCGGACGGGCCGCAGGCCTGAATCGGGACCGGGCCCGGTTCACTGAAACCTGCGCACTGAAACCCGCTGTTACCCGGCGCGCGATGCGCGCCATCGCGAATCTCGCCTACGCTTGGCCCTCATTTTTGAAAACGGTTTCAAACCAGAAGGGAGCGTGATGGTGTCGAACAGGAATTCCGTGTCGTCGTTGCGTGCGGGCCTCGCCGCCGCGCTGCTGTCGGTGCTCGCGGCCGGCCCCGCGCTGGCCGACGTGCCGGCGCTGTCGGTCAGCGGCAACCAGCTGCAGGTGGGCGGCACGCCGGGCAGCCTGTCGGGCGTCAGCTACTACTGGAGCAACAACGGCTGGCCGGGCGCGAAGTACTACAACGCGAGCACCGTGGGCTGGCTCAAGTCGGACTGGAAGGCGAAGGTGGTGCGCGCCGCGATGGGTGTCGAGGACGCCGGGGGCTACCTGCAGGACCCGGCCTCGAACAAGGCGCGGCTGAAGGCGGTGGTCGATGCGGCGATCGCCAACGACCTGTACGTGATCATCGACTGGCACTCGCACTACGCCTGGCAGTACCAGGCGCAGGCGATCGAGTTCTTCCAGGAGATGGCGCGCACCTACGGCAAGAACAACCACGTCATCTACGAGATCTACAACGAGCCGAAGAACGACGCGAGCTGGAGCGGCAACGTGAAGCCGTATGCGCAGGCGGTGATCGGTGCGATCCGCGCGATCGACCCCGACAACCTGATCATCGTCGGCTCGCCGAACTGGTCGCAGGATGCCGACGTGGCGTCGCGCGACCCGATCACCGGCTACTCGAACATCGCCTACACGCTGCACTTCTACGCCGGCACGCACGGCCAGTGGCTGCGCGACAAGGCGACCACCGCGATGAACAACGGCCTCGCGCTGTTCGTCACCGAATGGGGCTCGGTGAATGCCGACGGCAACGGCGGTGTGGCCACCGCCGAGACCAATGCCTGGGTCGATTTCATGAAGGCGCGCAAGCTGAGCAATGCGAACTGGGCACTCGACGACGCACCCGAAGGCTCGGCCGCGCTGGTGGGCGGCGCGAGCGCCACCGGCGGCTGGCCCGAAGCGTCGCTGACCGCGTCGGGCAAGCTCGCGCGCAGCATCGTGCAGGGCTGGCCGGCGCCTGCGCCGACGACCTGCAGCAACACCGTGCTGCCGGCGACGCTGCAGGCGGAAAGCTTCTGCCAGATGTCGGGCGTGCAGGTCGAGGCCACCGCCGATGCGGGCGGCGGCAGCAACCTGGGCTACATCGACGCGGGCGACTGGATGACCTATGCGGTCGACGTGCCGGCCGACGGCAACTACCGCGTCTCGTACCGCGTGGCGAGTGCCGGCAGCGGCGCGAGCCTGCAGCTGGAGCAGGGCGGCGGCACGCCGGTGTTCGGCACGGTCAACATCGCCAGCACCGGCGGCTGGCAGAACTGGACGACGGTGTCGCACGTGGTCGCGCTGAAGGCCGGCAAGCAGGTGCTGGGCGTGTCGACCAAGACCGGCGGCTTCAACCTGAACTGGCTGCAGGTCGAGCGCGCCGACAGCGGCGGGACGGCGATCGCCACCGTGAAGGCGAGCACGTTCTCGCAGATGAGCGGCGTGCAGACCGAGGCCACCACCGACAGCGGCGGCGGGCAGTCGGTGGGCTACATCGATGCGGGCGACTGGCTGTCGTATGCCGGCACGCCGATCACGATCCCGAGCACCGGCACCTACACGATCGCGTTCCGCGTCGCGAGCCTGGACGGCGGCGGCTGGTTCTCGTTCGAGGAGGCGGGCGGCACGCCGGTGTATGCGACGGTGTCGGTACCGAGTACCGGCGGCTGGCAGAACTGGACCACGGTGAAGGCCACGCTGACGCTGACCGCGGGCACGCACAAGTTCGGTTTCAAGGCGCAGACGGGGGGCTGGAACCTCAACTGGTTCAGCGTGACACCGGGCGTGCAGTGAGCATGACCCGGTTGCGGCCGGGTTGCGGGAACCACCCGCTGCGCTGGGTTCAGGCGTCCGGGGGCCTGAAACGATCCGCATGGGCCGCGGACATCAAGGTCCGCAGCGTCGGCCACTTGCGTGTCCAGAACGGGCCGGCCGGGATCAGGCTCGGGTCGATCGCATCGGCCACGTGCCGCCCCCAGCGGGCCGCGACCTTGCGGCCGGCGTCGCTGAGCGCGAGGCATTCGATTTCCGACACGAGAGTCTGCAGGGGGCTGCGGCCGGCGGCGGTGTCGGCGGGTGATGCCAGCACCGCCTCCGATTGCAGAAACTTCCGCGCGACCTCGATCGCCAGCGACAACTGCAGCGCGCCTTTCTCGTTCTTCTTGTCCGGCAGCTCATGCAGGTTGGCCGCGCGGCTGCAGAGCAGGTCGAGCGGATGCATCACCAGGAAGCCGTGCTGGCCGAACTCGATGTGCATCGCGCGCTGCAAGACCTTCTTCGCGTCGAGGCCGATCACCTTGAAGATGACGTCGACGTTGACGAATTCCTCGGCCGAGATCCACCACATGCCATGGTGTTTCGGCTGCCCTGCGCCGCGTCACCACCCCTTGCCCGGCTTGGCCGGCAGGCGCTCGGTGACCTTGGCCGCCTTCACCCGTTCGCGTGAGAACAGGAAGAGGCTTTCCGGATCGCGTTCGCCGCGTTCGACGGCGCGCTCGAACTCCGCCTTCCTGGCGGTGATCGATGCCGCGCCGGTGTACGTCTTGCGCCGGCGGGTCTTGCCCGGCTCCGACGTGATGTGCGCCAGGATCCGGTCCTTGACGCCCGGGTCGCCCTGCAGCAACAGCAGCGACTCTTCCATCGTGATGCCGGCCGCATCGAGGGCCGCACCCAGGCGCACCCAGTACTCGATCTGCTCCGCCAGAGAACGGTGCACCGCCTCGCCGGCTGCAGCCGCAAGTTCATAGACGCCGTCGGACACGCGGATCGATTTGGCCATGGGGCCATCTTATGTGGCGTTTTGCGACATGACAAGGAGTCGTCAGCACCCTCCGAACGCCTGCGCCACCCGCACCAGCTTGTCCGGATTGCGCTGCACATGGATGCGCACGATGCGCTCGCCGTCGGTCTCGTACGACTGCGCCGATTCCAGCGCGCCGTGGAAGAAGCGCAGCAACCCCCACTCGCCGTTGATCAGCGCGAGCTCGATGCGCTGCTCGTCCTCCGGCCGCAGGCTCGCCGCGAAGAGCAGCTGCGCGATGCGCTGGCCGCCCAGCATCGGCCGCCCGAAGCTCGGCACCTTGCCGCCGCCGTCGCCGATCAGTTCCGCGTCGTCGGCCAGCATCGCCTTCAGCGCCGAGAAATCGCCGCCGGTCAGCGCCTGCGCGAAACGCCCCAGCAGGCGCCGGTGCGTGTCGGGCGACACCTCGAAGCGCGGCCGCTCCTCGCGCAGCTGCTCGCGGGCGCGGTGCACCAGCTGCCGGCACGCCGCCTCGCTCTTGCCGATCGTGCGGGCCAGCTCGTCGTAGTCGGCATCGAACACCTCGCGCAGCAGGAAGGCCGCGCGCGCCTCGGGCGCGAGCCGCTCCAGCATCAGCAAGAACGCGACCGACAGGTCGTCGGCGCGCTCCAGCATCTGCTCCGGAGAATCCTGCGCATCGGTCAGCACCGGTTCGGGCAGCCACAGGCCGGCATAGTGCTCGCGCTGGACCTTCGCGGCGCGCAGCCGGTTGATCGACAGCCGGGTCGTCACAGTGACCAGCCAGCCGGTCGGGTCGTCGCGCGCCACGTAGTCGGCCTCGTGCCAGCGCAACCAGGCGTCCTGCACCACCTCCTCGGCCTCGGCCAGCGAGCCGAGCATGCGGTAGGCGATGCCCCGCAACCGGGGGCGCAGGCCGTTGAAGGTGAGCGAGGCGGTGTCCATCGATGGCAGATGCTCGAGTCACCCATTCTGTGACAAGCCGGCAGGGCGTGGTCACGGCGCGAGCCGCACCACGCTCGCGATGCCCTGGCGGGCCATCTTGGCGTAGGGGCACAGCCGTTCGGTCTGGCGCACCAGCGCCTCGGCCAGTGGCCGGTCGATGCCGGGCAGGGCGATCGCCACCTCGGCGCTCAGCGTGTGCAGCCCGTCGACCGGATCGCGGCCGAAGGCCACCGAGACCGCCACCTCGGCGCCGTAGAGCGCGATCCCGTGGCGCGCCGCCAGCAGGTTCAGCGCGCCATGGAAGCAGGCCGCATAGCCGGCCGCGAAGAGCTGCTCCGGGTTGGTGCCGCCGCCCGGCCCGCCCAGTTCGGCGGGCAGCCGCAGCGCGAGCTGCAGCGCGCCGTCGTCCGAGCGCACGATGCCGGAGGCGCGGCCGTGCTGCGCCTCGCCGCCGCTCACGCGCACCGTGGTCTCGTACAGCGGCTCGAACGCGGGCCCGTGGTATTTGTCCAGCAGCGAGACCGGCGGCGGGCGCAGGCGGGTCATTGCGCGGCGAACCACGCCTCGAAGTTCACCGTGCCGAGGCGCGCGCCGTCGCCCGGCACCAGCGTGCCGTCGTCGATCTCGGCGCCGAAGTAGCGCGCATGCGCGTCGTCGACCACCGTGCGGGCGTCGTCCTTGGCGGCGAGGAAGCGCCGCACCAGCTCGGCCAGCCGGATGCGCTCGGGCCCGGCGATCTCGACCGTCGTGCGCAGCGGCTTGCCGAGCGCCACGTCGTGCATCGCATCGGCCACGTCGTCCGACGAGATCGGCTGCACGAACGCCGGCGACAGCCGCACCGTCTTGCCGTCGGCCTCGGTGCCCGATTGCGCGATGCCGCCGAGGAACTCGAAGAACTGCGTCGAGTGCACCAGCGTGTACGGCAGCGGCGAGGCCCTGATCAGCGCCTCCTGGGCTGCCTTGGCGCGGAAATACCCGCTCGCCTGCAGCCGCTCGGTGCCGACCACCGACAGTGCGACGATGTGCCCGACGTCGGCGGCTGCTGCTGCGGCCAGCAGGTTGCGCGTCGAAGTCTGGAAGAAGCTCATCACCGCGTCGTCGGCGAACGACGGCGAGTTCGACACGTCGACCACCACCTTCGCGCCCGCCAGCGCGGCGGCCAGGCCTTCGCCGGTGAGCGTGTTGACGCCGGAATTGGGCGAGGCGGCGAGCACCTCGTGGCCGCTGCGGGCCAGGCGTTGCACGAGCTTGCTGCCGATCAGGCCGGAGCCGCCGATCACGACGATCTTCATGGTGGGCTTTCAGGAGTTGCGGAGGGTGGAGCGGATGCTAGGGAGCGCATCCCGCCCGCACTAGCCCTGCGGCAGGGACCACGCTGTTGCCTGCCGCGCACCAATCTTTTTTGGGGGCGGCCTGTCACAAACCCGGGGGCTCGCGTGTTCTACAGGTCATGGACGCCTCAACCTCACTCGCTTCCCCTGCCGCGGCCGACACGCTGGCGGCCAGTTTCACGGCCAGCTATGCCGGCGTGGTCGCCTTCATCGCCGTCGTCGACGAGGGCAGCTTCGCGAAGGCCGGCGAGCGGCTCGGCATCGGCCGCTCGGCGGTGAGCCGCAGCGTGCAGAAGCTGGAAGCCCAGCTCGACGCGCGGCTCTTCCACCGCACCACGCGCAGCACCGCGCTGACACGCGAGGGCGAGCTGTTCCATGCGAACTGCCGCGTCGGCGTCGAGCACATCGTGCAGGCGCTCGACGACATGCGCGAGCTGCGCCAGGGGCCGCCGCGCGGGCCGCTGCGCATCGCGTCGGCGCCCGGCTTCGGCCGCAAGGTGGTGGCGCCGCTGCTGCGCGGCTTCCAGGCGCGCTACCCGGAGATCGAGCTCGACCTGCGGCTCGACGACCGCCCGGCCGATTTCACGACCGACGGCATCGACGTGGCCTTCCGCGACGGCCGCATGGACGACAGCCAGGTGATCGCCAGGCAGCTGGTGCCGATGCAGGTGCTGGTGGTGGCGTCGCCCGCCTACGCGCGCCGGCACGGCCTGCCGCGCAGCGTCGACCAGCTGGCCGCGCACCACTGCATCAACGTGCGGCTGGCCTCCGGGCGGGTGCGCGATTGGGAGTTCAAGGTCGACGGCCAGCCGCGCAAGCTGGTGCCGCCGTCACGCCACACCTTCAACGATGTCGAGCTGGCGCTGCAGGCGGCACTCGACGGCCAGGGCCTGGCGCAGGTGGCCGCCTACCAGGCCTGCGAGCTGCTGCGCAGCGGCGAGCTGGTGTCCTGCCTGGGCGGCCAGGCGCCGGACGACCGCGGCCACTGGCTGTGCTGGCTGAGCCGGCGCCAGCTGCCGGCGCGCATCCGGGTGTTCATCGACCACATGACCACCGAGACGCGCGCGCTCGACCTCGAGTGCCCGCCGTTCGGGGCGGTGCCGGGGGTCAGCTGAGCCTGGCCTTGTCGAGGCCGAACGCGGTGTCCGACGAACCCGGCACGGTGCGGAACGCGACGTTGATGCGGTTCCATGCGTTGATGTTCATCACCGCGTAGGTCAGGTCGGTCAGTTCCTTCTCGGACAGCTGGCCGCGCACGCGCTCGTACACGTCGTCGGGCACGCCGTGCGGCGCCAGCGTGGTCAGCGCCTCGGTCCAGGCCAGCGCGGCGCGTTCGCGCGGCTCGAACAGCGTCGATTCGCGCCAGATCGCGAGGTGGTGCAGGCGCAGCGGGCGCTCGCCGTGGATCGTCGCCTGCTTGATGTGCATGTCGAGGCAGAAGCCGCAGCCGTTGATCTGCGAGGCGCGGATCGAGACCAGGTCGTGGATCTTCTCCTCGATCGTGCTGTCCTTCACCAGCCCGCCGAACTCGACGAACTTCTTGAAGAGTTCGGGCGCCTGGTGGACGTAGTTGATGCGTTGGGTCATCACATGCTCCTTGAGCCCCAGTGCGGCTGGGGTGCCCGGTTTCTGCTGAGTGCGGAATGGGGCAAATCGTAGGAGCGGGGTCCGCGCCGCGGAAGGCATGCGGCGGGGACCACGGTGTTGACCGCGGGGCACCAATCAGGGCGAAGGCTTCTGCGTCAGCGCCCGCACCTGCGCGGCCACGTCGGTGAGCTGGATCTTCAGCGCATCGAGCTCGCCGTCGACCGCCTCCGAGAAGGTCTCGAGCAGCGCGCCGAAGGCCTGCACGTCGGCGTTGTCGCCCCAGCCGTTGGCCTGGGCCAGGCCCTGGAACTTCTTCGCGATGCGTTCGGCCGTGATGCCCGATCTGGTGTGGGTGGCGTTCATGGGTGGTTTCCCTGGGTGAGTGGTTCGGATCGCCATCGTGCCACCCCTGGCGCACGGCTGCGGCGCGTTGCAAGGTGGTGCTTTATGAAACCGCTTGCAAAACCGCTAGGATCCGGCGATGGGCACCGTCAGAGTGCCCGGCAGCCGCGCCGATCGCCACACACATCACGTTGGAGGACACCATGAGAACACTGCGACCTTTGCTTGCGCTGCTGCTGGGCCTGATGGGCCTGCTCAGCGCGCCGTTCGCGTTCGCGCAGAACTGGCAGCTCGTCTGGCAGGACGAATTCCACGGCAGCATCAGCCCCGACTGGGTCTTCGAGACCGGCACCGGCTCGGGCGGCTGGGGCAACAACGAACAGCAGTACTACCGGCGCGAGAACGCGACGGTCGAGAACGACGCGCTGGTCATCACCGCGAAGCGCGAGGATTTCGGCGGCATGCGCTACACCTCGGCGCGCATGAAGACGCAGGGCAGGAAGAGCTTCAAGTTCGGCCGCATCGAGGCGCGCATTGCGCTGCCGGGCAAGCAGGGCACCTGGCCGGCGTTCTGGATGCTGGGCAGCAACATCAGCACGGTCGGCTGGCCTGCGTCGGGCGAAATCGACATCATGGAGCAGATCAACACCGGCGCCGACGTCTACGGCACCGTGCACTGGCAGGCCGCCAACGGCAGCTACGCGTCGTACGGCGGGCACGTGGCCACCAGCATCAACAGCTACCACGTGTATGCCGTCGAGTGGGACACGAACACCATCAAGTGGTTCGTCGACGGCGCGCAGTACCACGTGATCGACATCAGCAACAACGCCGGCGGCACCGATGAGTTCCAGCGCGATTTCTTCCTGCTGCTGAACATGGCGGTGGGCGGCAACTGGCCCGGCTTCAACATCGACGAAGGGGCGCTGCCGGCGCGCATGCTGGTCGACTACGTGCGCGTCTACCAACCGGGCACCGCGACCACGACGCAGGCGGCCTGGACCAGCCAGAACATCAACGGCAACGTGATCCGCCACCAGGCGAGCCGCGGCCGCATCGACCCGGCCGGCAGCGTCTCGCCGATCGCCGACGGCAACTGGACGATGGTGCCGGGCCTGGCCGGCGGCGGCGTCTCGTTCCAGTCGGTGAACTATCCGAACAGCTACTTGCGCCATCGCAACGGCGAGGTCTGGCTCGATGCCAACGACAACTCGACGCTGTTCCGCCAGGACGCCACCTTCAACCAGCGCGCGGGCCTGGCCAATGCCGGCGCGACCTCGTTCGAATCGTGGAACTTCCCCGGCCGCTACCTGCGCCACCGCAACTCGCTGCTGTACGTCGAGAGCATCGCGAGCGACGGTGACCGCAACGACGCCACCTTCGCGCGCACGCCGCTGCTGCAGGGCTCGGCGATCACGCTGGAGGCCGAGAACTACGCGGTGATGCAGGGCATGACGGCCGAAGCCTGCACCGAAGGCGGCCAGAACCTCGGCTACATCGACGCCAACGACTGGGTGGTGTGGGACGTGAACGTGCCCAGCGCCGGTACCTGGACGGTGCAGTACCGCGTCGCGAGCCAGAGCGGCGGCGGCGTGCTGCAGCTCGAGCGCGCCGGCGGCACGCAGGTGTACGGCAGCCTCGGCGTGCCGTCGACCGGCGGCTGGCAAAACTGGACCACGGTCTCGCACCAGGTGCAGCTGAGCGCCGGGCAGCAGCAGATCGCGGTGAAGGCGCTGCAGGGCGGGTGGAACCTGAACTGGATCAGGCTGAGCCGTTGATCCGGGTCCGTCAGGTGCGCCACACCCGGGGCACCTGCGCAGGCAACGCCCACGCGATCTCTCGCCAGCGCTTCCACACGCCCGTCAGCAGCTCCATCGCCGGCTCGACGCGGTGCGCCAGCACCCGCACCACGACCACCTCGTCATGCGGCGACGTCGCGCCGGCAGTGGCGCGCAGCGCGTGTGCCTCGAGCTGCTCGCGCGCCGCATCGATCAACACCTCCCGCCGCGCGCCCGCCAATGCGGAGCCACCAGCGAACCACATCGTCGCGAGCACGCTGTGCCCCGCGAAGCCCACCGGCGAATCGAGCAGCAGCCGGTCCTCGCCATCGACCGTGCCACGTTCCAGCCACACGCCCGGCAGCTCGATCTGCTGCGTGTAGCGGCCTGCATCGAACAGCTCGCCGCTGGCCGGCAGCCCGAGCGCCAGCACGTCCCAGCCGATCATCTCGGCACCGGGTTCCAGCTCGAAGCGCATGCGGTTCTCGGCCAGCGTGCGCCGGTAGCACAGCGTCTCCAGCGGCAGCCATTCGAGGCGCGCACCCTCGGCCACGCGCGCCGTCAGGCTCTGCACGGCCGTTTCGCCGAGGCTGCGGTAGAAGCGCGTCGCGCCCGGCGTCGTGATCAGGGCATGGGCGCCGGCGTCGAGCGTGGCTTCTATCGCCAGCACATCCCCGCCGACGATGCCGCCAGGCGGGTGCACCAGCACGTTGTGGCAGATCCCGGGGCCTTCGGGATGGAGGCTTTGCAGGACGCGCAACGGCCCGCTGTGTCGGTCGTGGACGACGCAGCGGCCGGCGTCGTGGCGGTAGTGGAGTTGCAGGCGACCGTTCCAGGCCATGGGCTCGGGGTGTTGATGCGGGGCGCGTGCAGTGTAGGGGCGGCCGCCGCATCCTCGGTCGGCACCGGCCGCCGCGTCTCCAGCAGCCAGATGCCGGGCGTGGTGTCGGCGAACGGGATCGCGACCGGCCCGAGGGCCGCCAGGCGGCGTTTGATCGACGGCAGCATGCGAGCCTCCTTCAGTGCGTCCGTGCGCCGGTGCGCGTGAACGGGGGCTCGGCCGGCTCGTCCACCGCCGGCTCGTCGAAGTAGCGGGCCGCCATCGCCTGCGCCATCTGCGATGGCGTCAGCAGCTGCAGGTGGGCCGGCGGCGCGGTGCTGCGGCTGATCAGGTCGAGCAGCAGGTCGAGTGCGATCGCGGTGGTCGACAACGCGAGCCACAGCAGCACCTGCTCGAGCCAGTCCTGCCCGATCACCAGCGCGACCGGCACCGAGACCCACAGGCTCAGGCAGTAGAAGCAGGCGAGCGACGAGCCCTCGCCGGCCCAGCGCCGCAAGGTCTCCAGCACGCGGCGCGGGCCGGCTTGCACGTGCAGCAGGTGGGTGAGGCGCCAGACGGCCAGCGCGCCAAGGACGGACAGGTACCACTTCATGGGCGTCTCCTGAGGATGGGATGGGGTGGAGGAATCCATGGACCGCATTCCATCGGCCCCGCCTTCCCATTGACACGCCCGTGTGCGGCCCGATCGCCCCGGGCGCGAGACGATCACGAGACGATGGGGCGCCGGACACAAAAAACCCCTGGGAGGACGGGCCTCGCAGGGGTTGAGGGGGAGCGCGGTGTGATCAGGCGCGGCGCGGTTTGTCCTCTCCCTTGGGGATGATGTCCCCGTCACCGCAGGGGTCGGGTTGGCGGCCCTTCGGCGGCTCGTAGCGCGCGTTGAACACCGGGAACTCGGGGATCGCCGCCGGCAGCAGGCCCTTGAACGGTTGGCCCTTGTGGTACTCGACGATGAAGTCGACCCAGTCGGTGACCTTCACGAAATCGATGATGTGCGGCTGCACGCGCGGCAGCGTCGGGTCGGGGTTCACGTCGAGGTAGTACGGCGAGCGCCAGTCCCACAGGCCGAGCAGCAGCGGGTCGGGCAGGAAGATGTTCATCGCGAGGTTCTTCGCCGAGAAGTCCCACAGCGCGCCGGGGGCCGTCCACGGCGCGTCGACGGCGCCGTAGCGCTTGATGTCCTTCAGCGCATCGCGCAGCCCGGCCGCCGCCTGCTGCACCTTGAACGGCGCGAAGTCGGTGGCCAGCAGCTCGGTGGCCAGGCTGTCGATGTCGGTCAGCTCGTCCGGCGTCTCCAGGTCCATGTTGGCGTTGGTGTCGAACTGCTGGGCGCGGCGGATCGCGGCGCGGATCTTCTGCACGATCGCCGGGCGTTGCGCAGGCGTCGAGGTGCGCAGCGCGGCGAGCAGCGCATCGGCCAGGTCGTCGATGCGCTCGACGATCGCCTGCAGACGGCCGAGCTGCACGACGCAGCCGACGGTCGGGTGGTTGCCCTTCGCGGCGAGGATGTCCTTGTTGCCGTCGGCGAACCACTGCGCGAGCTGCTGCGCGGTGGCGCTGCCGGCCGCCGCCAGTTTCTGGAACACCGCCGGGTAGGCCGCGCCGGCGGTGAAGAAGTTGTAGTTCTCGTAGCCGGTCGCGTAGTCGGCGTACGGCGCCACCGTGTGCAGCACCTCGACCGACATGTTGAAGCAGTTGTTGAAATGGATCGCGGCCAGCTTCGGGACGCCGGCGTCCTGGGCCTGCTTCAGCGCGTCGCCGAGGCCCCAGGTGGAGAGCGGCATCTGGCTGACCGGCAGCACCGGCGAGCCCTGCGGCAGCACCGGTGACCCCTGGGGCAGCACCGGCGAGCCTTGCGGCAGCACCGGGGTGCCGCCCGATTCGCTGAGGTGCCACTCGAAGGCGCCGCCGGCGGTGATGTTGTGGGCCGTCAGCTTGCTGCGATCGATCTCGGGCAGGAACCCGGCTCCATGGCCTTCGAGCGCGAGCACCAGTGCGGCGGCGGGATGGGCCTGGTGCGCCTGGCGCAACAGGCCGGCCAGCGTGTTCGGCGAGGTCATGTCCTGCTTCCAGCGCGAGGTGACGACCACGTCGGCCGGCTGCAGCGCCGCGATCTCCACGAGGTAGGAATCGTCGTCGGCCAGGTCGATCAGCGCGGTGACGTGCACGCCGCTGGCAGCGATCTTCGGCAGGGCCCGCATCAACGGGTGCTGCGACAGGTCGCGCGAGGTTCCGTCGGGGAACCCGCTCAGCACGGGATCGCCGCCGAACGGCGCGAGGACGACCAGCGCGACGCCGTCGGTCGCGGACGAGGTGTTCGGATCGGAAGCAAGGAGGCGGGGCAGGGGCATGACGGTTCCTCGATGAGGCAATGGGTGCGAAATCGCGTCGATACACTAACCGTCGCGCGCTCGCATGCCCAGGCATGGCGGACCGCGCAAATCCGTCGCGGTCCGGACGATCGCGAGACGATGCACCGGATCCATGGCGAACCATCCCCCTAACTTGCAGGGCGGCCCAGGTGCCGCAGCGCTGCCGCTGCCGGCCGGCACGGTGGAAACCCTGCTGGGGCAGGCGCTGGCCGCCCACAAGACGGGCACGCTCGACGACTGGCTGCGGCGTCGGCCCCGGGCCACCCGCTGGTTCGTCAGGCGCTTCCTGCAGCCGGTGCTCGGGACCGCCGGCGATGCGTTGCCGCGCGACCGTGCGCTGGTCGAGGCGACCGCGCTGTGGCTGCGCTGGGTCGTCTCGCAGCTGCGCCCCGACCAGGCGTCCGTGCTCTCCGGCATCGATGCCGCGGCATGGGTGGATCGCACGAGCTGGCGGCCGATGCTGGCCTTGATGTGCCACTACGGTTTCGAGCCGGTGCCCGATTTCCGGCAGCGCTACCGCCGCCATCCCGACGAGGCGGCCAGCGAGAACCTCTGCGGGCTGTGGGCGATCGGCCCGAGCACCTTCTACCGCTATCTCGAGAAGGGCAAGCGCCTCGCGGCCGAGGCGCTGCTGGAGCGCCCCGCGGCCGGCGAGCGGCGCATCGCGATGCGGCAAATGGTGCTGCGCGAGCTGCTGCCTCGCCTGGAGCTCGCGTCACCGGCGGAACTGGTCGATTGGCACCGG
Organism: Rhizobacter sp. P2_H3; assembly: GCF_056403355.1. Lineage (NCBI taxonomy): Bacteria > Pseudomonadati > Pseudomonadota > Betaproteobacteria > Burkholderiales > Sphaerotilaceae > Rhizobacter > Rhizobacter sp. P2_H3. Next base: position 64,149 of record NZ_JBFUFQ010000001.1, read on the forward strand.
CGGCAATCGACGCTGGCGCTCGCGCAACAGGACACGTTGTCGGCGCTGTGGCACCTGCAGCAGGCGAGCGCGCCGGCCGCCTTCATCGAGCTGCTGCAGCGCGCGCGGGTCGACGTGGCCGACGATGCGGAAACCGATGCGCTGATCGCGCTCGTGGCCGCCGGTGCGTCGGACCCCCGGCAACGCTTCGACCTGCTGCTGGCACAGGCGGCGTTGTGGCGCATCCGCGATGCCGGCGATCGCGAGCGCCAGGCCTATGAGCAGGCGCTGCGGCTGGCCAACGGGTGCGGCGACGCCCTGATGCTGGGCATCGTCTACGGCGCACTCGGCAAGTTCTATGAACCGMGCGACGCCGACCGTGCCTTCGCGTGCTACGAGGACAGTGCGGAGTTCCTGCGCCGCGCGGGCCTGGAGGACGGCCGCCCGCCGGGTGCGGCGGTCGCCGAGGAGTACCTGGCGACGCTGGTCAAGCTCGCCTGGCTCTACGTGCTGCGCAACGACCCGCGCTCGCGCGCCGTGCTGGACCGGGCGGAGCCGTTGCGCCGCGACCCGTCGCTGTCGCCCGCCACGGTCGGCATGCTGGAGCAGACCTGGGGCGAGTACTGGCGCCGGGCCGGCGACCTGCGCCGGGCGCTCGAGCACAAGCACCGCGCGCTGAACATCTTCGAGCGCGAGGGCGACCGGCTGTCGGTGCTGAAGACCTACGCCAACCTCAGCCTGATCTACGGCGACGCGAAGGATTTCGACAGCGCGATCGCCTATTCGCAGCGCATCCTCGGGATGGCCGGCAGCGTTCCGATCGAACCGGAAACGCTGACCAGCACGCACCTGAACCTCGGTGCGACCTACTTCTGGCAGGGCCGCTACGGCGAGGCGATCGCCGAGTACCGGCAGGCCCTCGCGATGGGGGAGCAGGCCGGCCTGAGCCTGCACGTGCGCCGCGCGCACTACAACCTGGCCGAGGCGCACTACAAGCGCTACCAGCTCGACGCACAGCCCGATGACGAAAGCCAGGGCGATGCGCACGCGGCCGCGGCGCTGAAGGTCTCGCCGGGCGACAGCGATCCGGCCCACCTTGAGGCCACGCGCAACCTGAAGACCGAGATCCTCGGCCCGCGCGACGGCGCGCCCTACGACCGCCTGCTGCCGGAGGAATTCGCGGCCCACTTCGACGAGATGGCGCAGATCCAGCGCCACCGGGCAGTGCTGGCCGTGCCGATGGGGGCCGAGGCCCATGTGCGCGCGCGCCTGGCCATCGCGAACGCCTACCTCGCGATGTCGTCGAAGGAGCGCGAGGCGGCGCTGCAGCTGATCCAGAAGCACGGCCTGGGCGACGGCTTCGCGGCCGAGTTCGAGCAGCTGCGCAGCACCTTCAACCGCGAGCTGACGCGCGAGCAGCAACTGGCCACGCAGTGGGAGCGCGAGGCTGGCGAGCTGCTGCAGGAGCAGCGGCGCATCGCGGTGCTGGAGCACCTGTTCCGCGCCGGGTCGATCCAGAAGAGCATCTACGCGCAGGTGTGCGGCGTCGGCCTCGCGACGGCGTCGAAGCACCTCGCGACGCTGGCCGAGCGCGGCCTGCTGGAGCAGACCGGCAAGGGGCCGAGCACGCGCTACGTGCTGCCGGGCTGAAGTGTGTCGTGGACGACACAGACGCGCGGCCGTCATGTCTTGATCAAGGATTCGGCATGCAAGCCGCCGGCCCCCTCGGTAATCTGGTGCGCGATGAATGTGTCCGCCCCCGCCCACCCTTCCGTGCCCGAGACCTGGACGACCGATGGCCTGCCGCCGCGGCGGCAGTTCGACGCGTGGCGCGAGGTGATCGTCGATGCGCACCTGAGCTGGGACATCCCGAAGATCGCCTGCGACCGCTTCCCCGCCTTCATGCGCCAGCACCGGCTGGGCGGCGTGCGGCTGACCGACTGCACGTCCGCGGCGACGGTGAGCGGTACGCGCGGGCGGCGGCAGATCGCCCGCGACGACAGTGCCTGGCTGACCGTCGTGATGGTCGCGCAGGGCACCGAAACGCTGCGCTTCGGCGGCGACCGCGAGCTGCAGCTGGGCGCCGGCATGTTCACGCTCTGGGACAGCACGCAGCCGATGGCCTTCCAGACCAGCGACGACCTGCGCCAGATGTCGATGCTGGTGCCCGAGGCCGAGCTGCTGCGCCGCCTGCCGCGGGTGCGCGACCTGGTCGGGCGGCCGATGGACGGCCGGCAGGGCGCGGGCGCCTTGTTCGTCGAGCATTTCCAGCTGCTGATGCGGCGCTTCGGCGAGCTTCCCGCCGCCGGGCGGCAGGTAGCGCTGGGCGGCGCGCTCGACCTGCTGGGCCTGTGCCTGGGCGAGCAGCCGGCGCCGGGCCTGCGGCAGCTGGTGCGCGAGCAGCTGCTGCGCCACATCGAACAGCACCTGGCCGAGCCCTCGCTCGGCGTGGCGATGCTGGCGCGCCGCTTCCGCATGAGCGAGCGCAACGTGCACAAGCTGTTCGAAGGCACCGGCGAGACGGTGAGCGGCTGCATCCGCGACCGCCGCCTCGCGATGTGCCGGCGTGACCTGGAGGCGCCGGCGATGGCGGCGCGCCCGATCGCCGAGATCGCCCGCCACTGGGGCTTCGCGGACCCCAGCCACTTCAGCAAGGTGTTCCGGGCCGCCTACGGCGTGTCGGCGCGCGAGTTGCGTGCGAAGGCCGGGCGCTGACCGTCGCGCACCACCACCGTCCCTGCCAGCTTGTCGTGCCAGCCCTGCTTGCGTGCGTCGAAGGCGATCCAGAGGAAGCCGAGGAACAGCGGGAGGCTCGAGAGGTAGTAGCCCAGGTAGCGGCCGACGGACTGGCCCAGCGTCGGCGGCAGTCCGGTCTTCGCGTCGACGATCCGCATCTTCATCGCCATCTTGCCCGGCGTCGCCTGCCACTTCATCCAGCAGCCGATGTAGAGCACCGCCGGGAAGACCCAGGTCAGGAAGAACTCGAGCGGGTCGCCGGTGCTCGGGAAGGTCTTGGCGGGGACGTGCTTCAGGGCCCCGTAGTCGGACCCGTAGAAGAACCGGACCAGCGGGATGAAGAAGGCCAGGAAGAGCAGCGTGTCGGCGAAGCTGGCGATCGATCGCCGCCAGAATCCTGCGTACGCCACCTGCGTCGGGTTCGCATCGAGGTCGGCGACGGGAGCCTTCGGCGGGGCGTAGGGATTGGTGCTCATGCAGGACTCTGCGGGTGGGCGATCCCCGGATTGGCATCCGGGCTACGGGTGTGCACCGGCTTCGTACCAGCGCTTCAACACGGCTCGCTCATCATCGCTGATCTGCGTCGCATTGTTCAACGGCATCAGCTTCAGCACCACCGCCTGCTGGTAGACCTGCTGCGCATGCGCGGCGATGCCCTGCGGCGAATCGAGCCGCACGCCCTTGCTCGCGAGCTGCTCGTTGTGGCACATCACGCAGCGCGTGCCGACCACCTGCTGCACCTGCGCGAACGTGACGGGCTGCGAGGCCTGCGCAGCCGGCTTCGATGCCGGCGCGAGCCACACCGCCACCCCGGCCAGCAGCGCCGTGCCCGCCACCGCGAACTCCCACGGCACCCGCCTGCCCTGCGCCAGCGCCTTGTGCCGCACCACGAAGGCATGGCGGATCAGCGCCCCGGCCCCCATCACCAGCACCAGCACCGCCCAGTTGTGCGGCGCGCCGTAGAGAAAGCCGTAGTGGTTGCTGAGCATCGCGGCCAGCACCGGCAGTGTGAAGTAGGTGTTGTGCACGCTGCGCTGCTTGGCACGCTGGCCGTGCACCGGATCGACCGGCTGGCCGGCGCGCATCTGCGCGATCACGGTGCGCTGGCCGGGGATGATCCAGAAGAACACGTTGGCACTCATCGCCGTCGCCATCATCGCGCCGACCAGCAGGAAGGCCGCCCGGCCGGCGAACAGCTGGCAGGCGAGCCAGGCACCGACCACGACCACCACCGCGACCACCGCGCCGACGATGCGGTCGCCGTGGATACCGCGGCCGAACGCGCGGCAGATGCCGTCGTAGACGAGCCAGAACACCGCGAGGAAGGCCAGCGCCGCCGCGATCGCGCCGGCCGGCGACCACGCATGCACCCGCGCGTCGATCAGGAAGGTGCTGGCCTGCCACAGGTACAGCACCGTGAACAGCGCGAAGCCGGTCAGCCAGGTGGAGTAGCTCTCCCAGTAGAACCAGTGCAGGTGCGCCGGCAGCGACTTCGGCGCCACCATGTACTTCTGCGGGTTGTAGAAGCCGCCGCCGTGCACCGCCCACAGCTCGCCGTCGACGCCCTTGTCCTTCAGCTCGGGGGCCTCGGGCTTCAGCAGGCTGTTGTCGAGGAAGACGAAGTAGAACGACGAGCCGATCCACGCGATCGCGACGACGACATGCGCCCAGCGCAGCAGCAGGTTGACCCAGTCCAGCACATAGGCTTCCATGCGCGTCAGCTGCCGCGGTAGGTGGAATAGGCCCAGGGGCTCGCGAGCAGCGGCACGTGGTAGTGGGCGCCGGTGTCGGCCAGGCCGAAGTCGATCGGCACGCTGTCGAGGAAGGGGGGCTCGGGCAGCACGACGCCGCGCGCGCGGAAGTAGTCGGCCAGCTCGAACACCAGGCGGTAGCGGCCGGGCATGAAATCGGCGCCCTCCAGCAGCGGCCCGCCGGCGCGGCCGTCGGCATCGAGCTGCACGCTGCGCAGCAGGTGCGGCGTGGCGCCATCCACGCGATACAGGCGCACTGCCATCCCGGCGGCGGGGCTTCCGTTCATCGTGTCGAGCACGTGCGTCGTCAGTTTTCCCATGGTGGGAAAGTGTATACACTTTGCCTTCGAGAGCCAACCGAGCCGCCCGCTCCATGCCCCGCGCCGCCAGCCCCAAGTCGACCCCGCTGAAGCAGATCCGCCCGGCCCGGCGGCGTGCCGGCGCGGCTGATGGCGGCAGCGCGCAGCACATCGGGACCACGCAGCGCATCGTCGACGCCATCACCACCGCGATCGTCGAACGCCGGCTGATGCCCGGCACCAAGCTCGCCGAGCAGAAGATCGCCGATCTCTTCAAGGTCTCGCGCACGCTGGTGCGCCAGGCGCTGAACCAGTTGAGCCGCGACAAGCTGATCACGCTCGAGCCGGCGCGCGGCGCGCGCGTCGCGATGCCGAGCGTCGACGAGGCGCGCCAGGTGTTCGAGGTGCGCCACATGATCGAGGCGGCGCTGGTGCGCCGCGCCGCCGGCGCGCTCGATGCGGCGCAGCTGGCCGCGTTGCGTGCCCACCTGGCCGCCGAGCGCGAGGCCGTGCTGCGCACCGACGTCACCGGCCGCACGCGGCTGCTGGCCGATTTCCACGTCGTGCTCGCGCGCATGCTCGGCAACGAGGTGCTGGCCGAGATGCTGGCCGACCTGGTGTCGCGCTCGTCGCTGATCTCGCTGATGTACCAGTCGGCGCATTCGGCCGAGCATTCCTTCGAGGAGCACGTGGCCATCGTCGACGCGCTGGAGCGGCGCGATGCGCGCGCCGCGGTGCGGCTGATGCAGGCCCACCTGCGCAGCGTCGAGCGCAACCTGCGGCTCGATCCGCGTGTTCCGCCCCTGCCCGATCTCGCCGGCGCGACGCCGGCCCACGCCACCGCCTGAACGCCATGCCACCAACCACCTACCCCCGCGACCTCGTCGGCTACGGCGAGCACCCTCCGCACGCCGAATGGCCGGGCGGCGCCCGCATCGCGGTGCAGTTCGTGCTGAACTACGAAGAGGGCGGCGAGAACAGCGTGCTGCACGGCGACGCCGGCAGCGAGCAGTTCCTGTCGGAGATGTTCAACCCGGCCGCCTACCCGGCGCGCCACCTGTCGATAGAGTCGATCTACGAGTACGGCTCGCGCGTCGGCGTGTGGCGGCTGCTGCGCGAGTTCGAGCGCCGCGCGCTGCCGCTCACGGTGTTCGGCGTCTCGATGGCGCTCGAGCGCCACCCCGAGCTGACGCAGGCCTTCGTCGAGCTCGACCACGAGATCGCCTGCCACGGCTGGCGCTGGATCCACTACCAGCAGATGGACGAAGCCACCGAGCGCCAGCACATGGACATCGGCATGGACATCATCCACAAGCTGACCGGCGATCGCGCGTTCGGCTGGTACACCGGCCGCGACAGCCCGAACACCCGCCGGCTGGTGGCCGACTACGGTGGCTTCGAGTACGACAGCGACCACTACGGCGACGACCTGCCGTTCTGGCTGCAGGTGCGCAAGACCGACGGCAGCCTCGCGCCGCACCTGGTGGTGCCGTACACGCTCGACACCAACGACATGYGCTTCTCGCTGCCGCAGGGCTTCGCGACCGGCGACGATTTCTTCACCTACCTGCGCGACAGCTTCGACGTGCTGTACGCCGAGGGTGACGAATCGCCGCGCATGCTGAGCGTCGGCATGCACTGCCGGCTGCTCGGGCGGCCGGGGCGCTTTCGCGCGCTGCAGCGCTTCCTCGACCACGTGGAGGCGCACGACCGGGTGTGGGTGTGCCGCCGCGTCGACATCGCGCGCCACTGGAAGAGCGTGCATCCGTTCAACCCTGACAACGCCTGGGTGTGGAAATGAGCGTCAGCCTGCAGCAACTGAACGAAGCGACGCTGGAGGGCTTCGTCGCGCTGCTCGATGGCACCTACGAGCATTCGCCATGGATCGCCGAGCGCGCGTTCGCCGCGGCGCCGTTCGCGAGCCTCGCGCAGCTGCGCCAGGCGCTGGTGCAGGTGGTGCGCGATGCGCCGCGCGACGAGCAGCTTGCGCTGGTGCGCGCCCATCCCGAACTCGCTGGCAAGGCGCGCGTGGCATTGACGAGCGAGTCGGCCAGCGAGCAGTCGGTGTCCGGGCTCACGCAGTGCTCCGAGGCGGAGTACGCGCGGCTGCAGGCGCTGAACGCCGCGTACCGTGAGCGCTTCGGCTGGCCGTTCATCCTCGCGGTGCGTGGTCCGCGCGGCAGCGGGCTCACGCGCGCGCAGATCATCGAGACCTTCGCGCGCCGCGTCGACGGCCCGGCCGATGTCGAGCTGGCCGAATGCCTGCGCCAGATCCACCGCATCGCCGAGCTGCGCCTGGACGACAAGTTCGGCAGCGAGCCGACGCTGGGCAACCAGGTGTGGGACTGCGCCGAGCTGCTCGCGCAGCACAGCGACCCCGGCTACGCCGAGCAGGGCCAGCTCACCGTCACCTACCTGACCGATGCGCACCGTGCCTGCCAGCGGCAACTGGTGCGCTGGATGCAGGAGTGCGGCTTCGACGAGGTGTCGGTCGATGCGGTCGGCAACGTGGTCGGCCTCTATCACGGGGCGGACCGCGCCGCGCCGCGCCTGCTCACCGGCTCGCACTTCGACACCGTGCGCAACGGCGGCAAGTACGACGGCCGGCTCGGCATCTTGGTGCCGATGGTCTGCGTGCGCGAGCTGCAGCGCGCCGGCCGGCGCCTGCGGCACGGCATCGAGGTGGTCGGCTTTGCGGAGGAAGAGGGGCAGCGCTACAAGGCCACCTTCCTCGGCTCGGGGGCGCTGATCGGGCAGTTCGACGTGCGCTGGCTCGACCAGCAGGATGCCGACGGCATCGCGATGCGCGACGCGATGCGCGCTGCCGGCCTCGACCCCGCGACGATCCCCGCGCTGCAGCGCGACCCGTCGCGGTACCTCGGCTTCGTCGAGGTGCACATCGAGCAGGGGCCGGTGCTCAACGAGCTCGACCTGCCGCTGGGCGTCGTCACGTCGATCAACGGCAGCGTGCGCTACCTGGGCGAGGTGATCGGCATGGCCAGCCACGCCGGCACGACGCCGATGGACCGCCGCCGCGATGCCGCGACCGCGGTGGCCGAGCTGGCGCTGTACGTGGAGAAGCGCGCTGCGGCGCAGCCGCACCTCGTCGGCACGGTGGGCATGCTGACGGTGCCGAACGGCTCGATCAACGTCGTGCCGGGCCGCTGCCGCTTCAGCCTCGACCTGCGCGCCACCACCGACGAGGCGCGTGATGCGCTGGCCCGCGACGTCGTCGCCGAGCTGGAGCGCATCTGCGGGCGGCGCGGCCTGCAGCACACGCTGGAAGAGACACTGCGCGCCAGCGCCGCGCCGAGCGATGCGGCCTGGCAGGCCCGCTGGGAGCGCGCGGTCGAGGCCGGCGGCTTGCCTGTGCACCGCATGCCCAGCGGCGCCGGCCATGACGCGATGAAGCTGCACGAGGTGATGCCGCAGGCGATGCTGTTCGTGCGCGGCGGCAACTCCGGCATCAGCCACAACCCGCTGGAAACCATCACCACCCACGACGCACAGCTGTGCGTCGAAGCCTTCCAGCACCTGCTGGATCACCTGGAGACGACATGAGCGACGACCTCTGCGCGCGCCTCGATGCGTGGATCGACGCGCACTTCGATGAACAGACCCGCTTCCTGCAGGCGCTGGTGCAAGTGCCCACCGACACGCCGCCGGGCAACAACGCGCCGCATGCCGAGCGCACGGCGGCCCTGCTGCAGGGCTTCGGCTTCGAGGCTGAACGGCACGTGGTGCCGGGCGACGAGGTGCGCGCGGCCGGCCTGGAGAGCATCACCAACCTGATCGTGCGGCGTCGTTACGGCGACGGTCCGACCATCGCGCTGAACGCGCACGGCGACGTGGTGCCGCCCGGCGAGGGCTGGTCGCACGGCCCGTACAGCGGCGACATCGAGGGCGGCAAGCTCTACGGCCGCGCGGCGGCCGTCAGCAAGAGCGATTTCTCGACCTACACCTTCGCGGTGCGCGCGCTCGAGGCGTTGGGCGTGCCGCTGAAGGGCGGCATCGAGCTGCACTTCACCTACGACGAGGAGTTCGGCGGCGAGCTCGGCCCCGGCTGGCTGCTGAAGCACGGCCTGACGAAGCCCGACCTGCTGATCGCCGCCGGCTTCAGCTACCAGGTGGTGACGGCGCACAACGGCTGCCTGCAGATGGAGGTGACGGTGCACGGCCGGATGGCGCATGCGGCGATCCCCGACACCGGCATCGATGCGCTGCAAGGCGCGGTCGTGCTGCTGAACGCGCTGTATGCGCAGAACGCGCTGTACCGGCAGGTCACGTCGAAGGTGGCGGGCATCCGCCACCCGTACCTCAACGTGGGGCGCATCGAGGGCGGCACCAACACCAACGTGGTGCCGGGCAAGGTGGTGCTGAAGCTCGACCGCCGGATGATCCCGGAGGAGAACCCGGCCGAGGTCGAGGCCGCGCTGCGCCGGGTGATCGCCGATGCGGCGGCGCAGGTGCCGGGCATCACGGTCGAGATCCGCCGCCTGCTGCTGGCGCATGCGCTGCAGCCGCTGCCGGGCAACCGGCCGCTGGTCGAGGCGCTGCAGCGGCATGGCGAGGCGGTGTTCGGCGAGGCCATCCCGACCTCGGGCTCGCCGCTGTACACCGACGTGCGGCTCTACAGCGAGCGCGGCATCCCGGCGGTGATCTACGGTGCCGGGCCGCGCACCGTGTTCGAGAGCAACGCGAAGCGGGCCGATGAGCATGTGGTGCTCGACGACCTGCGGCGTGCCACGAAAGTGGTGGCGCGCACCTTGCATGACCTCCTGAAGGGCTGAAACGCCGATCCACCGGAGACCTCGCATGTTCGCTCGCCTGCTGGCCCTCGCCGCCGCCTTCCTCGCGCAAGGCGCCATCGCCCAGGACACCCCGATCAAGTTCCAGCTCGACTGGCGCTTCGAAGGCCCGGCGGCGATGTTCCTGGTGCCGGCCGCGAAGGGGTATTTCAAGGCCGAGAAGCTCGACGTGACGATCGACGCCGGCAACGGCTCGGGCGGCGCGGTCACGCGGGTCGCGTCGGGGGCGTACGACATGGGCTTCGCCGACCTCGCGGCGCTGATGGAGTTCCACGCCAACAACCCGACCGCGCCGGACAAGCCGGTCGCGGTGATGATGGTCTACAACAACACGCCGGCCGCGGTGCTGGCGCTGAAGAAGTCCGGCATCAGGGCGCCGGCCGACCTGAACGGCAGGAAGCTCGGCGCACCGGTGTTCGATGCCGGCCGCAAGGCCTGGCCGATCTTCGCGAAGGCCAACGGCATCGGCAACGTGGCCTGGACCGCGATGGACCCGCCGCTGCGCGAGACGATGCTGGTGCGCGGCGACATCGACGCGATCACCGGCTTCTCGTTCACCTCGCTGCTGAACCTCGAGGCGCGCGGCGTGAAGGCCGACGACGTCGTCGTGCTGCCTTACCCGCAGTTCGGCGTGAAGCTCTACGGCAATGCGGTCATCGTGTCGCAGGCGTTCCTGAAGAAGCGCCCGGACGCGGTGAAGGCCTTCCTGCGCGCGTTCGCGAAGGGCATGAAGGACGTGGTGGCCGACCCGGCTGCCGCGGTCGCCACCGTGAAGGCGCGCGACGGCATCGTCAACGAGGCGCTGGAGCTGCGGCGCCTGAAGCTCGCGCTCGATGCGACGGTGCTGACGGCCGATGCGCGGGCCGAGGGCTTCGGGGCGGTGCTGGCGCCGCGGCTGAGCCTGATGGCCAGCCAGGTGTCGGACGCGTTCGGCACCAAGGAGCGTGTGAACCCGGCGGCGGTCTGGGCCGACGGCTACCTGCCCGATGCGGCCGCGCGCAACCTGTTCGCGGTGGTCCGGAAGTAGCGCATGTCAGGGCACCACGGCCGACAACTGGAACATCAGCGCCGAGTTGCCGAGCACGTTGACCTGGGTCGACAGCGCCGGCGTCAGCTGCCAGCCGACCGTCAGCACCAGCCCGGGCGAGAAGCCCTTGTAGTTCAGCGGCACCTTGTCGTCGAACGGCGCCTTGTAGCCGTAGATCAGGCCGGCGGTCCACTGCGCGTAGAGCCGGTTCCAGTCGCTGAAGTCGGTCAGGCGCTGGCCGACGTAGGCGTAGGCGCTCGGCTGGCCGAACGAGTTGCTGAAGTAGGTGAGGCCCGAGACCACGCCGTTCGGCCGCTCGCGTTCGAGGCCGACCATCCACACGTAGCGGTGGTCCGGATCGCGCGAGTAGTGGTAGGTGGCCGGCGAGTACATCAGGCGCCAGACATCGGCGGCGGGTGCGACGTCGGCGGCGGGGGCGGCTACAGTGGCCGGCGGCGCCTCGGGCGCGTCCGGGGCAGCGGGTACGGTTTGCGCAGGGGTGCAGATCGACACGCCGCAGGCGCACACGGCAGACGCCAGGGCAGGAAACTTCATGGCGCTGATTGTCGCGAACTCTCGACCCCGTTTCTGGAGCCAGCTGTCCAGGCGTGTCGGATGGCTGTGCTCATTGATGTCATGCGTTGTCATGCTGCAGGGCTGCGCGTGGTGGGACCTGAAGCAGAGGCAATGGGTGTTCCGACCCTCGCCGGGGCAGCCGGCCGACGTGGTGCTGCGGCCGGGCGACGTGTCGTACGCGGTGGCGGTGCCTGGGGCAACACCCGGGGCGCAGGACCGGCTGCAGCTGTGGTGGATGCCGAATGCCGACCCGCAGGCGCCGACGCTGCTGTACCTGCACGGCACCTTCCGCGCGCTGTACCGCAACCTGCCGAAGATCGACGCGCTGCGCGATGCCGGCTTCTCGGTGCTGGCCGTCGACTACCGCGGCTGGGGCGAGAGCACGCCCCTCGTGCCGTCGGAGGCGACGATCCTGGCCGATGCCGACATCGCGTGGGCCGAGCTGGTGAAGCACCAGCCCGATCCGCGGCGGCGCGTGATCTTCGGTCATTCGATGGGCGGCGGCGTGGCGGTTGACCTGGCGAGCCGCCAGCACGCCGGGCGCGACTACGGCGGCCTGATCCTCGAGTCGACCTTCACGCGGTTGCCCGACGTGGCCGCCGAGCTGGGCGCGATCGGCACGGTGGTGTCGTGGCTCGCCAACGAGCAGTTCGATTCGGTCGACAAGATCGGCCACATCGACGCGCCGATCCTGATCATGCACGGCAGTGCCGACGACACGGTGCCGGTGACGCTGGGCCGCAGGCTGCGCGATGCGGCGCCGGCCGGCACGCGCTGGGTCGAGTTCAGCGGCGGCTCGCACAGCCGGCTGCACAGCGAAGATCCGGCGCTGTACCGCGAGGCGGTCAAGTCGCTGATCGCGCGCCTTGCGGCCCCTTCACCCCCTTCATCGGCTGCATCCGTCGCATCCCCATGAGCCTGTCCACGCCGCCCTTCGTCGATTTCCGCAACGTCTGGCTCGCCTACAACGATGAACTGCTCGCGCGCCGGCRGTTCGCGATCGAGGACATCTCGCTGCAGGCGCAGCCCGGCGAGTTCATCGCGATCGTCGGGCCCTCGGGCTGCGGCAAGTCGACCTTCATGAAACTCGCGACCGGCTTGAGGCGGCCGTCGCTGGGCACGGTGGTGGTCGACGGCCGCGAGGTCGCCGGCCCGCTGAAGATCACCGGCATGGCGTTCCAGGCGCCTTCGCTGCTGCCGTGGCGCAGCACGCTGCGCAACGTGCTGCTGCCGCTGGAGATCGTCGAGCCGTACCGCTCGCAGTTCCGCGCCCGGCGCGGCGAGTACGAGGCGAAGGCGCGCGCGCTGCTCGCAAGCGTCGGCCTGGCCGGCTACGAGGACAAGTTCCCGTGGCAGCTGTCCGGTGGCATGCAGCAGCGGGCGTCGATCTGCCGTGCGCTGATCCACGAGCCGAAGATGCTGCTGCTCGACGAGCCGTTCGGCGCACTCGATGCGTTCACGCGCGAGGAGCTGTGGTGCACGCTGCGCGACCTGCACGCGGTGCAGCGCTTCAACGTGATCCTGGTGACGCACGACCTGCGCGAGGCGGTGTTCCTCGCCGACACGGTGCATGTGATGACCCGCGGCCCGGGGCGCATGCAGGTGCGCCGCGAGATCGGCTTCGAGCGCCCGCGCGAACTCGCGCTCACCTACACCCGCGAGTTCAGCGACGTGGTGCTCGAGTTGCGCGAGCACATCGGCAGCATCCGCCGCGCGCCGGAGGCGGTGTCGTGACGGGCCGGCGCGAGCGCCTGGCGCCGTGGCTGCTGCTGGCCGCGGTGCTGCTGCTGTGGGAGCTGGCGTGCCGCGGCTTCGGCATCTCCGACTTCATCTTCCCGAGCCMGTCGCGCATCGCGCAGCAGCTGTGGGAGTTCCGCGCGGTGATCGCCGCGCATGCGTGGCGCACGTTCTGGGTCACGATGCTGGGCTTCGGCCTGGCGATCGTGGTCGGCGTGCTGCTGGGGTTCCTGGTCGGCAGCTCGCGGTTGGCGTATGCGGCGATGTACCCGCTGATGACGGCCTTCAATGCGCTGCCGAAGGCGGCCTTCGTGCCGATCCTCGTCGTGTGGTTCGGCATCGGCGTCGGGCCGGCGGTGCTGACGGCGTTCCTGATCTCGTTCTTCCCGATCACGGTCAACATCGCGACCGGCCTGGCGACGCTGGAGCCGGAGCTGGAGGACGTGCTGCGCGTGCTGGGCGCGCGGCGTACCGATGTGCTGCTGAAGGTCGGGCTGCCGCGCTCGATGCCGTATTTCTACGCGTCGCTGAAGGTGGCGATCACGCTGGCCTTCGTCGGCACGACGGTGTCGGAGATGACGGCCGCCAACGAAGGCATCGGCTACCTGCTGATCTCGGCCGGCTCGTCGATGCAGATGGGGCTGGCGTTCGCCGGGCTCGCGGTGGTGGGCGCGATGGCGATGGCGATGTACGAGCTGTTCGCGATCATCGAGCGGCGCACGACGGGCTGGGCGCATCGGCGGGCGGGTGCGGCATGAGCGATTTCTCGAACCCCGATCCGACGCACGAGCAGAGGCTGCGGCATCTGCGGCGTGCGAACGAGGTGGCGCGGCGGGCGATGGGCCTGGGTCGCCATCCGTTCGGCGCGCTGCTGGTGGCGCCGGACCACGAGACGGTGCTGGCCGAGCAGGGCAACATCGACACGGTGCAGCACGCCGAGGCCACGCTCGCACGGCATGCCTCGCTGAACCATGCGCCCGGGTTCCTGTGGAACTGCACGCTGTACACGACGGTGGAGCCGTGCGCGATGTGCGCCGGCACGCAGTACTGGGCGCACATCGGGCGGTTGGTGTATGGCGTGTCGGAGGCGGCGCTGCTCGCGATCACCGGCGCGCATCCCGACAACCCGACGCTCGACCTGCCGTGCCRCGAGGTGTTTGCGCGCGGGCAGAAGGCGGTGCGGGTGTGGGGGCCGGTGGGGGAGGTGGAGGCGGAGCTGCTCCAGCTGCATCAGACGTTCTGGTCCGCGAGCCCGTAGCCCGGGTGACAACCCGGGATCGTGGACCACGAATCCCGGATTCGCATCCGGGCTACGGTGAATAGGGCGCTGCCAACCCCACATACGCCTTGCGCAGCGGCGCCGCATAGTCCCCGCGCTTGCTCGTCCCGAGCCCGATCGCGACCAGCCCCTCGGCCAGCTTGACGGCCGCCGCGACGCCGTCGACCACCGGCACGCCGAGCTCGGCCTGCAGCCGCGCACACAGGTCGGCCATGCCGGCGCAGCCCAGCACGATCGCGCCGGAGCGGTCGCGCTCCAGCGCCTGCCGGGCGCTCGCGAGGATGCGTGCATAGGCGTCGCTCGCCGGGTCGTCGAGTTCCAGCACCGCGATGTCGGTGCCGTGGATGCCGCGGCAGCGGCGCTCGAAGCCGTACTGCAGCACCAGGTGCTCGGCGATCACGCAGGTGCGCGTGAGCGTCGTGACGACCGAGAAGCCGGTGGCCACGAGCGACGCGCAATGGAACGCCGCCTCCGCGATGCCGATCACCGGCCCGCGTGCCAGCTCGCGCGCCGCATGCAGGCCGGGGTCGCCGAAGCACGCGATGACGTGCGCATCGGCGCCCAGCACCTCGCCCGCGCGCACCTGTTCGGCCACGCCGGCGGCGGCCCACACGTCGTCATGGTGCCCCTCGATCGACGGTGCGCCAAAGCTCGGTTGCACCGCGTCGATCACGGTGCCGGGCGCGGCGACCGCGCGCGCGGCCTCGCCGATCTTGGCGGTCATCGACGCGCTGGTGTTGGGGTTGATCAGGCGGATCTTCATCGTCGGCTCCTCGGGTCTGTGGGCTGCTTTGTATACAAAGCGGGCCCGGGTATCGCCATCAGCTGAGCAAGTCGTGCGCCCGTTCCAAGGCGTGCCGTCGCCCCAAAATCGGGCGATGCCAGAGGCCAACTTGCGCACTTGGTGCAAGCCGCAGTGCTGGATCGGCCAAGCAGCCGCCGCGGAACCGGCTCTGCCGGGCCGCTGGTGGCGCCCCCTGGGGGGAGGCGCCGAAGGCGCTTCGGGGGGAGCGTCATCTGGCACATGCTTTGCATACATGGGCGACCATGAAGCCCGACTCGTCCCTGGTGCTCACCTCGCTGGTCAAGCGTTACGGCGACACGGTCGCCGTCGACGGCATCGACCTGACGATTCCCTCCGGCAGCTACTGCTGCCTGCTGGGGCCCTCGGGCTGCGGCAAGACCTCGACGCTGCGCATGATCGCCGGCCACGAGCTCGCGAGCGACGGGCAGATCCTGCTCGGCGGCAAGTACATCACCTACAGCGCCGCCGCCGACCGCGGCACCGCGATGATGTTCCAGAGCTACGCGTTGTTCCCGCACCTGAGCGTGCTCGACAACGTCGCCTTCAGCTGGAAGATGCGCGGCAAGCCGCCCGCCGAGCGCCATGCGCGGGCGCGCGAACTGCTCGCGCTGGTCGCGATGACGCCCTACCTCGCTCGCCTGCCGAGCGAACTCTCCGGCGGCCAGCAGCAGCGCGTGGCGCTGGCGCGCGCGCTGATGACCGAGCCGCGCGTGCTGCTGCTCGACGAGCCGCTGTCGGCGCTCGATCCGTTCCTGCGCGTGCAGATGCGCGCCGAGCTGAAGCGCTGGCAGCAGGAGCTCGGCTTCACCTTCGTGCACGTGACGCACTCTCAGGAAGAGGCGATGGCGCTGGCCGACCAGGTGGTCGTGATGAACCAGGGCCGCATCGAGCAGACCGGCTCGCCGCGCGAGGTGTTCAACGCGCCGCGCAGCGAGTTCGTCGCACGCTTCATGGGCGCGCACAACGTGATCGCGTCGCCGGCCGGCCGCATCGCGGTGCGCTCCGACCGCATGCGGCTGCAGCACCATGCCGACACCGAAGGCCACGCCGCCGCGGTGCGCGCCGTCGAGTACCAGGGCACGTACGTGCAGGTCAGCCTCGCGCCGCACGGCGAGGCGGCCGATGCGCACTGGACGGCCACCGTCTCCGACGCCAGCTTCGACGCCGCGCCGTTCGCGCCCGGCGACACCGTCTACGTCAGTTGGGCCGCGCACGAGGCGCATGCGCTGGCTTGAATCCTTTCCGTTCCCACAAACACCCCGAGGAGCCTTCCATGTCCGACCACAACGATCCGTCCGCTACACCGGCCACACCCAAGCTCGGCCGCCGCACGCTGCTGAAGGGCGCGGCCGCCGCCGGCGGCACGCTGGCCTTCCCGTTCGTGCATGCGCAGGAGAAGATCACGCTGCGCTACCTGGGCACCGCGGTGAACCAGGACAAGGCCATCGCCGACAAGTTCAAGGCCGACACCGGCATCGAGATCCAGTACATCCCGGTCACCACCGACGACGTGACCAAGCGCGCCGTCACCGCGCCGAACTCGTTCGACCTGATCGACACCGAGTACTTCTCGCTGAAGAAGATCCTGCCGACCGGCAACCTGCTGGGCATCGACACCAAGCGCATCAAGAACGCCGACAAGATCACGACGCTGTTCACCAAGGGCGAAGTCGGCGGCAAGAAGGTCGGTGACCAGGGCACCGCGCCGAAGAAGGTGATGTACGTCGCATCCCCCACCGCGAAGGACTTCGCGAAGGAGCCGACGCAGTTCATGACGCTGATCCCGACCGTCTACAACGCCGACACGCTGGGCATCCGGCCCGACCTGATCAAGCGCCCCATCGAGAGCTGGAAGGAACTGCTGAACCCCGAGTTCAAGGGCAAGGCCGCGATCCTGAACATCCCGTCGATCGGCATCATGGACGCGGCGATGGTGGTGGAGGCGGCGGGCCTCTACAAGTACCCCGACAAGGGGAACATGACGAAGAAGGAAATCGACCTGACGATCAAGACCCTGATCGAGGCGAAGAAGGCCGGCCAGTTCCGCGCGCTGTGGAAGGATTTCAACGAGAGCGTGAACCTGATGGCCTCGGGCGAGGTCGTGATCCAGTCGATGTGGTCGCCGGCCGTCACCGCGGTGCGCACCAAGGGCATCGCCTGCACCTTCCAGCCGCTGAAGGAGGGCTACCGCGCGTGGGCCGCCGGCTTCGGCGTGCCGAAGACGGTGAGCGGCAAGAAGGCCGACGCGGTCTACGAATTCATCAACTGGTTCCTCGACGGCTGGGCCGGCGCGTACCTGAACCGCCAGGGCTACTACAGCGCGGTGCTGGAGACCGCGAAGGCCAAGATGGAAGCCTACGAATGGGCCTACTGGATGGAAGGCAAGGCGGCCGCGCAGGACATCAAGTCGCCCAACGGCGACCTGCTGGCCAAGGCGGGCAGCGTGCGCGACGGCGGCAGCTACGAGACGCGCATGGGCGGCATCGCCTGCTGGAACGCGATCATGGACGAGAACGCGTACATGGTTCAGAAGTGGAATGAGTTCGTAGCTGCATGAGCCCCCCAGTCGCTTCGCTCCTGCCCCCAAGGGGCGCCACCCCTGGGCCCGGCAAAGCCGGATCCCGGGGCGTTGCTTGATCCCATGAAGCCCACTCGTCTGCCAGCGTGGTTGCAGGCCACACCATTCGCCATGGTGTTCCTGCTGTTCCTGGTGCTGCCGCTGCTGCTGGTGGTGACGGTGAGCTTCTGGCGCGCCACCGACTACGAGCTGATCCCGGCCTTCACCTGGCAGAACTACCTCGACGTCTTCAACGAGACCACGGTCCGCACCTACCTGTCGACGCTGAAGTTCTGCTTCCTCGTCTGGCTCGTCACGCTGCTGATCGGCTTCGCGGTGGCGTATTTCCTCGCGTTCCACGTGCGCTCGGTCGGCGCGCAGACGCTGCTGTTCATCCTGTGCACCGTCCCGTTCTGGACCTCCAACGTGATCCGCATGATCTCGTGGGTGCCGCTGCTCGGGCGCAACGGGCTGATCAACCAGGGGCTGCAGGCGATCAACGTGATCGATTCGCCGATCGAGTGGCTGCTGTTCAGCGATTTCTCGGTGGTGCTCGCCTTCGTGCACCTCTACACGATGTTCATGATCGTGCCGATCTTCAACTCGATGATGCGCATCGACCGCGCGCTGATCGAGGCGGCACGCGATTCCGGCGCGAGCGGCTGGCAGACGGTGTGGAACGTCGTCGTGCCGCTGAGCCGCACCGGCATCATCATCGGCTCGATCTTCGTCATCACCATCGTGATGGGCGACTTCGTGACGATCGGCGTGATGGGCGGCCAGCAGATCGCCTCGGTCGGCAAGATCATCCAGGTGCAGACCTCGTACCTRCAGTTCCCGATGGCCGCGGCCAATGCGGTGATCCTGCTGGCGGTGGTGCTGATGATGATCTGGGGCCTGACCCGGCTCGTCGACATCCGGAAGCAACTCTGATGCACGCCGACAAGCGCCCGCGCAGCTTCTACGCCCTCGCCGCGGTGTTCGGCGCGTTCGTGCTGTTCCTCTACGGCCCGATGATCACGATCTTCGTGCTCAGCTTCCAGGGCCCCGAAGGCGGGCTCACGTTCCCGATGCGCGGCGCCTCGCTGCACTGGTTCGCGAAGCTGTGGGAGGGCATGGGCGTCGTCGACATTGCGGCCGCGTTCCGGCGCTCGGTGGCGCTGGGCAGTGTCGTGATGCTGCTGACGGTGCTGCTGTCGCTCGGTGCCGGCCTCGCGTTCCGCAAGAAGTTCGCCGGCTCGGGCGTGCTGTTCTACACCTCGGTCGCGAGCCTGATCATGCCGTCGATCGTGGTCTCGCTCGGCATCGGGCTGCAGTTCCGGCTGATCGACACCGCGTTCAAGGGCGTGCTGGAGAGCGTCGGCGCGAGCGGCCTGCTCGAGGGCTACGGCACCGCGATGGGGCTGTACACCTCGGCGCTCGGCGCGCACATGACGTGGACGCTGCCGTTCGGGCTGCTGATCATGCTGGCCGTCTTCAACCGCTTCAATCCGGCCTTCGAGGAAGCGGCGGCCGACCTGGGTGCCACGCCGTGGCAGAGCTTCCGCCACGTGGTGCTGCCGCTGATCGCGCCGAGCCTGGTGGGGGTCGGCATGTTCGGCTTCACGCTGAGCTGGGACGAGATCGCGCGCACCTCGCAGGCGATCGGCGACGTCAACACGCTGCCGCTGGAGCTGCAGGGGCTGACCAGCACCGTCACCACGCCGGCCATCTACGCGCTCGGCACGGTGACGACGGTGGTGTCGTTCGCGGTGATGGGATGCACGCTGGCGCTGGTGAAGTTCCTCGGCAAGCGGCGCGGCGCCTGACGATGGCCGAAGCGTCCGCGGCGACCGGGGGTGCCGATCGGGTCTATGAGGCGATCTATGCGGCGGTGATCGACCACCGCCTCGCGCCCGGTTCGCGGCTGCGCGAGGAGGAGCTGGCGCAGACCTTCGAGGTCTCGCGCACGCTGGTGCGCCAGGCGCTGCACAAGCTCGCGCAGGACGGCGTGATCGTGCTGCGGCCGAACCGCGGCGCGCAGGTGCCCGAACCGACGCGGCGCGATGGCGAGCATGTGTTCGATGCACGGCGGGTGGTGGAGTGCGAGGTGGCGCGGCGGCTGGCCGGCAAGCTGAGTGCCGAGCAGCTGGCCGAGCTGCGCCAGCTGGTCGAGGCCGAGGCGCGGGCGACGAAGTCGCAGAACAAGCAGGAGGCGATCCGGCTGTCGGGCGAGTTCCACCTGAAGCTCGCGCGCATGAGCGGCAACCCGATCTTCGTGCGGCTGCTCGAGGAGCTGCTGCCGACCACCTCGCTGCTGATGGCGCTCTACAAGTCGCCCGGCGAGCCGATGTGCGTCGCACACAGCCACCAGCAACTGCTGCAGGTGATCGCGAAGGGCGCCGGCGCGGGCGCGTCGACCGAGATGCGGCGGCACCTGAACGAGATCGAGCGCAGCCTGTCGCAACCGGTGGCGAAGGCGGTGCCGGCGTTGCGGGATGTGTTTCGAGGGTATCGCTCGTAGGCCATCTATCCGTTCGGTCAGAGGCACGCGAAGCGATACACCCCGTCAGCATCCACCGAGCGCACGAGCTTCCCCGCCAGCCACAGCGCATGCAGGTGCGCGATCGATTCGCCCATCGCGAACGTCGTCTGGTGCAGGTCGAGCTTGCGGGTGAACAGCACCGTGAGCAGATCGGCCGCGCTCTGCGGCGCCTCGGCGCACGCCTTCATCACGTCAGCGAAGCGATCGTCGTGGTGCGTCACCAACTGCTGGATCCGCGTGTGCATGCCGCGGAACGGCCGGCCGTGCGACGGCAGCACCAGCGTGTCGGCCGGCAATGACGCGTAGCGCTGGATCGACGCCAGGTACAGCGGCAGCGGATCGGCCTCCGGCTCCAGGTCGATCACGCTGACGTTGGTCGAGATGCGCGGCAGCAGCATGTCGCCCGAGATCAGCACGCCGAGCCCGGCGCAGTGCAGCGACATGTGCTCCGGCGCATGCCCGTAGCCGGAGATGCACTGCCAGCCGTGCCCGCCGATCGTCAGCACCATGCCGTCGAGCAGCCGGCGGAACGCGGCCGGCACCTGCGGCACCATCGTCGCGTAGTAGTTGCTGCGCGCCTTGATCCTGGCCACGGCCTCCGGATCGGTCAGCCCGTGGCCGGCCATGAACTTCGCCGCCGCCTCGCCGCCGAAGCCGGTGGTGGAGGTGCTGGCCAGCCGCGCCGCGTTGTAGTCGGTCGCGCTGATCCACAGCCGCACGTTCCAGCGCTCGGTCAGCCAGTGCGCCAGCCCCATGTGGTCCGGGTGCATGTGGGTCACGATCACGCGCAGCACCGGCAGGCCCTGCAGCTCGGTCTCGAACACCTGCTCCCAGGCCGCCTTCGTCGCGTCGTTGGTGATGCCGCAGTCGACGATCGTCCAGCCGGCGCGGCCCTCGATCTCGTCGCGCAGCAGCCAGAGGTTGATGTGGTCCAGCGCGAAGGGCAGCTGCATGCGCAGCCAGCGCACGCCGGGCGCCACCTCCAGCGTCCGGCCCGCCTCGGGCAGGTTCTCGCCCAGCGGGTACTGCAGCTGTCGCTCGAGCTCGTTCATCGGCTTGGTCGGTGATGTCATGGGGCGGCTACACTTTACGTATACGTCAATCAGCCGATTCTAGGTTTTCATGCCGCACGCTGCTGTCGCCGAGGTGTCCGCCACCTCGTCCACCCCGGGAATCACCTACACGATCAGCGAACTCGCCCGCGAATTCGACCTGACGACGCGGGCGATCCGCTTCTACGAGGACTGCGGGCTGCTGTCGCCGCAGCGTGCCGGGCGCAACCGCATCTACACCGCGCGCGACCGCACCCGGCTGAAACTGACGCTGCGCGGCAAGCGGCTCGGGCTGACGCTGTCCGAGGTGAAGGAGCTGGTCGACATGTACGAGTCGCCGCGCGACACGCAGGCCCAGCTGAAGAAATTCCTCACCGTGCTGGCGATGCACCGCCAGCAGCTGGAGCAGCAGATGGCCGACCTGCACGTCACGCTCGACGAGGTGCGCACGCACGAGAAAGAGGCGAAGCGCCTGCTGAATTCGCCCTGACACGATTCATCCCAGAAACTGACGGAGACACCCCATGAACCTGCCCGGACTCGACTTCCAGCTCGGCGAAGACATCGACGCGCTGCGCGACAGCGTGCGCGCCTTCGCCGAGGCCGAGATCGCCCCGCGCGCCGCCGGGATCGACCGCAGCGACCAGTTCCCGATGGACCTGTGGCGCAAGATGGGCGAGCTCGGCGTGCTCGGCGTCACCGTCAGCGAGGAATACGGCGGCGCCAACATGGGCTACCTCGCCCACATGATCGCGATGGAGGAGATCAGCCGGGCGTCGGCCAGCGTCGGGCTGAGCTACGGCGCGCACAGCAACCTGTGCGTGAACCAGATCAAGCGCAACGGCAGCGAGGCGCAGAAGCGCAAGTACCTGCCGAAGCTGATCAGCGGCGAGCACGTCGGTGCGCTCGCGATGAGCGAGCCGGGCGCCGGCTCCGACGTGATCAGCATGAAGCTGAAGGCTGAGGACAAAGGCGGCCACTACCTGCTGAACGGCACCAAGATGTGGATCACCAACGGCCCCGATGCCGACACGATGGTGGTCTATGCGAAGACCGAACCCGAGCTGGGCGCCCGCGGCGTCACCGCCTTCATCGTCGAGAAGGGCATGAAGGGGTTCAGCACCGCGCAGAAGCTCGACAAGCTCGGCATGCGCGGCTCGCACACCGGCGAGATGGTGTTCCAGAACGTCGAGGTGCCGGCCGCCAACGTGCTGGGCAGCCTGAACGGCGGCGCCAAGGTGCTGATGAGCGGGCTCGACTACGAGCGCGCGGTGCTCGCGGCCGGGCCGATCGGCATCATGCAGGCGGTGATGGACAACGTGGTGCCGTACATCCACGACCGCAAGCAGTTCGGCCAGAGCATCGGCGAGTTCCAGCTGATCCAGGGCAAGGTCGCCGACATGTACACCGTGCTGCAGGCGGCACGCGCCTTCTGCTACACGGTCGGCAAGAACCTCGATTCGCTCGGCGTCGAGCATGTGCGCCAGGTGCGCAAGGATTGCGCGAGCGTGATCCTGTGGTGCGCCGAGAAGGCCACCTGGATGGCCGGCGAAGGCATCCAGGTCTTCGGCGGCAACGGCTACATCAACGAGTACCCGCTCGGTCGTCTCTGGCGTGACGCGAAGCTCTACGAAATCGGCGCGGGCACCTCGGAGATCCGGCGCATGCTGATCGGTCGCGAGTTGTTCGCCGAGACGATGTGAATATGCTGCGGCGCGCCGATTCGAGCCCGTTTCCTGACGGCTGTTTGACAGGTTCGGGCGAATATCGCGCGCCGCCAAAAAGGCAAGAAAAAACTTCGCGCACCAGTTCACATCGGCTTGCAATTGAATCGCGAAATGAGTAGGGATATCCCTGTCTGTCTTTCTAAGATGCTGTCCATACGGCGCCGTTCGCGCCATACCGGAACATCTGATGTCTACCAAACCGACTTCCGCTGTGCAGCGCTTCCGTCTGCATGCGCTGGCCGTTACCGGCCTGCTGGCCGCCACGCTGGCTGCCCCGTTCGCGGCGCTGGCCGCCGAGCCGATCGTGATCGGCCAGGTTGCGCCGTTCACCGGCCCGCAGGCCGTGACCGGCAAGGCGATGAACGCCGGCGCGAAGCTCTACTTCGACGCGGTGAACCTGAAGGGCGGCGTGCGCGGCCGGCCGATCAAGCTGGTGACGCGCGACGACGCGCAGAAGCCCGAGGACAGCGTGCGCCTGACGCGCGAACTGATCGCCGCCGAAGCGCCGGTCGCGATGATCAGCACGGTGGGCACGGCCAACCTCGAGGCGCTGGCCAAGGACGGCGTCTACACGCAGACCAAGACCTCGCTGGTGGGCGCGGTGTCGGGTGCGGCCACGGTCGTCAAGGCGCCGGGCATGCACATCGTGAAGGCGAGCTACCACGACGAGGTGGGCCGCCTGTTCGACCAGCTGTCGCACGTCGGCGTGAAGCGCGTGGGCCTGGTCTACCAGGACGACGGCCTGGGCAAGGATGTGCTGGCCGGTGCGCAGGCGGCGGCGCAGACGCACGGCATCGAGCTGGCGGTGACGAGCGGCTATCCGCGCAACACGGTGCAGGTCGAGAAGTCGGTTGCCGACATCATCGACTCGAAGGTGCAGGTGGTGTTCCTCGGCGCGACCACCGCGGCCGGCATCGAGTTCGTCAAGCAGTACGCCGCCAGGGGCGGCCAGGGCATCCTGTACGGCATGTCGATCATCGACACCGATGCACTGCTGAAGGCGCTCGGCCCGGAGCGTGCACGCGGCTACGCGTTCTCGGTGGTGCTGCCGCTGCTGCAGCAGAGCAACCTGGCGGTGGTGCGCGAGTACATGCAGCTGAAGGCGGCCTCGAACAACCCGGACCTGTCGGCCCGCTCGATCGAGGGCTTCATCGCCGCGAAGGCGCTGGTGAAGGTGCTGGAGACCACGAACTCGCTGACGCCGGCTGGCGTCACCGCGGCGCTGAATGCCGCCAGCGCGATCGACGTCGGCGGCTACACGCTCGACTTCAGCGTCAACGACAAGCCGGGTTCGCACTACGTGAACTTCGCGATGTTCGGCGCGAACGGCAAGATCCTCAACTGACGACGGGGCCTGCATGCCCCGCGGGAGCGTGGGCATGACAGGGCACATCGTCGCGTTGGGCGGGGGCGGCTTCTCGATGGAGCCGGACAACCCCCGCCTCGACACCTGGATCCTCTCGCTCGCCCGCCGGCCCCGCCCGCGCGTGAGCTTCGTCGGCACCGCCAGCGGCGACAGCCCCGACTACCTGCTGCRCTTCTACAAGGCCTTCGCGAAGCTCGACTGCGAGGCCCGCCACCTGCCGCTGTTCCAGTTCGACCGCGGGCTCGACCTGCGCGCCGAGGTGCTCGCGAGCGACGTCGTCTACGTCGGCGGCGGCAACACGCCGGCGATGCTCGCGGTGTGGCAGCTCTACGACCTGGCGGCCGCCTTCGCCGACCTGCTCGATGCCGGCGGCGTGCTGGCCGGCATCAGTGCCGGCGCGAACTGCTGGTTCGACCGCTACGTCACCGACAGCGTGCCCGGCGGCGGCGTGAAGCCGGGCCTCGGCTTCGCGGCCGGCAGCTTCTGCCCGCACTACGACGGCGAATCGTGGCGCCGGCCGCTCGTCGAGCAGGTCGCGCGCGACCATGCCGGCGAGTGCCTGGCCTGCGACGACAGTGCGGCGGTGCGCCTGGATGCGCAAGGCCGTCTCGTCGAAGCCGTCGCCTCGGTCGAGGGCAAGCGCGCCCACCGCTGGATCGACGGCGAGCCCGCGCCCCTCATCACCCGGCTGCTGGCCTGAGAGGGCGAGAGCAAATCCGCAACTGCTTACACTGCCGCGTCTTCGCTGCACTGCAACATCATGACGACCGACCTGCAAGAACTCCTGGACAGCAACCGCCTGTGGGCGCAGCGCACCGAAGCACGCACGCCGGGCTTCTTCACCGGCCTGCTGAAGCAGCAGGCGCCGCAGTACCTGTGGATCGGCTGCGCCGACAGCCGCGTGCCGGCCAACGAGCTGGTCGACCTGGCGCCGGGCGAGCTGTTCGTGCACCGCAACGTCGCCAACGTGGTGGTGCACTCCGACCTGAACGCCCTGTCGGTGATCCAGTTCGCCACCGACATGCTGAAGGTCAAGCACATCATCGTGGTCGGCCATTCCGGCTGCGGCGGCGTGGCGGCGGCGCTGCACGACCGGCGCGTCGGCCTGGCCGACAACTGGATCAGCCACGTCAAGGACGTGCGCAACAAGCACCAGGCCTGGCTCGACACCGTGCAGGAATCGCGCCGCGTCGATGCGCTGTGCGAGCTGAACGTGATCGAGCAGGCGCGCAACGTCTGCCACACCACGGTGGTCGAGGAGGCCTGGCGGCGCGGCCAGGAGCTGGTCATCCACGGCTGGTTCTACGGCCTGTACAACGGCCTGCTGCAGGACATGAAGATCACCATCGCCGGCCCGGAGCAGGTCGGCACGGCGTACGACGACGCGCTGGCCGGGCTGCAGTCGCGCTATGCCTCGATGGGGGCGGTCGGCTGAACCGCGGCGGCGCATGTTCCCGCAGGCCCTCACCGACGCGCGCGCGTTCGGCATCGCACAGGCGATGCTCGACGGCTTCAACCGCCACTATCGGTTGTTCCGCGCGGCCAGCGCCGGCGCCAAGCAGCGCTTCGAGAGCGCCGACTGGCACGGCCAGCAGCGCGCGCAGCGCGAGCGCATCGAGTTCTACGACGTGCGCGTCGACGAGGCCGTCGAACGGCTGCAGACCGAGTTCGATGCCGCGAGCCTGTCGTCCGAGGCCTGGCAGGAAGCCAAGCTGCACTACATCGGCCTGCTGACCAACCACCACCAGCCCGAGCTCGCCGAGACCTTCTTCAACTCGGTGACGACGAAGATCCTGCACCGCAGCTACTTCAACAACGACTTCATCTTCGTGCGCCCGGCCGTGTCGACCGAGTACATCGAGAACGACGAACCGGCATCGCAGCCGACCTACCGCGCCTACTACCCGACGCGCGAGACGCTGCGCGAGACCTGGCTGCGCGTGGTGCACAACTTCCAGCTGGCCTGCGAGTTCGAGGATCTCGATCGCGACATCGACCACGTGCTGGCCGCCGTCACCGCGCAGATGGGCGATTTCCGGCCGCGCGCGAACTTCCAGATCCAGGTGCTGAGCTCGCTGTTCTTCCGCAACAAGGGCGCCTACGCGGTCGGCAAGGTGATCAACGGCTTCCGCGAGACGCCGTTCGCGCTGCCGATCCTGCACAGCGCCGGCGGCAAGGGGCTCACGATCGACACCGTGCTGCTCAGCGAGGACGACCTGCTGATGCTGTTCAGCTTCGCGCGTGCGTACTTCCTGGTCGACATGGAGATCCCGTCGGCGTATGTGCAGTTCCTGCGTTCGCTGATGCCGCGCAAGCCGCGCTCGGAGCTGTACAGCGCGCTCGGCCTGCAGAAGCAGGGCAAGAACATCTTCTACCGCGACCTGCTCGCGCACCTGCGCCACAGCAGCGACACGTTCCGCATCGCGCCCGGCATCAAGGGCATGGTGATGCTGGTGTTCGACCTGCCGTCGTTCCCGTACGTGTTCAAGGTGATCAAGGATTTCTACCCGCCGCAGAAGGAAACCACGCGCGAGCTGATCAAGAGCAAGTACCTGCTCGTGAAGCAGCACGACCGCGTCGGGCGCATGGCCGACACGCTGGAGTACAGCAACGTGGCCTTCCCGCGGGTGCGCTTCGACGACGAGCTGGTGGCCGAGCTGAAGCACTTCTGCGGCAGCCTGCTCGAGCAGGACGGTGACGACCTGGTGATCCGCCACGTCTACATCGAGCGCCGGATGATCCCGCTCAACATCTACCTGCAGGAGGCGACGCCCGAGCAGGTGGAGCACGCGGTGGTCGAGTACGGCAACGCGATCAAGGACCTGGTTGCCGCGAACATCTTTCCCGGCGACATGCTGTGGAAGAACTTCGGCGTCACGCGCAACGGCAAGGTGGTGTTCTACGACTACGACGAGATCGAGTACCTGAGCGACTGCAACTTCCGCCGCGTGCCGGCCGCGCGCACCGAGGAGGAAGAACTCTCCGGCGAGGTCTGGTACCGGGTCGGGCCGCGCGACGTGTTTCCCGAGACCTTCGGGCCGTTCCTGCTCGGCCACCCGGGCGTGCGCGAGGTGTTCATGAAACACCATGCCGACCTGCTGGATGCCGATTTCTGGCAGCGTCGCAAGGAGCGCATCCAGGCCGGGCATGTGCACGACGTGTTCCCGTACGACCCGGCGCGGCGCTTCAAGAACCAACGACGGCTGCGCGCGGCGCAGCAAGGCTCGACATGATGACCCTGAATGAACGCAGCCGCGCCGCGGTGTGGCACCCCTGCAGCCAGATGAAGCAGCACGAGACGCAGCCGCTGCTCGAAGTGGCCGGCGCCGAGGGCGTGTGGCTGATCGATCCGGCCGGCCGGCGCTATCTCGACGGCATCAGTTCGTGGTGGGTCAACCTGTTCGGCCACGGGCATCCGCACCTGCGCGCGGCGCTGCATGCGCAGCTCGACACGCTGTGCCACGTGATGCTGGCGGGCTGCACGCACGAGCCGGTGGTGGCGCTGTCGGAGCGGCTGGCCGAGCTCACCGGCCTGGGCCATGCGTTCTACGCCAGCGACGGCGCGGCCGCCACCGAGATCGCGCTGAAGATGAGCGCCCACCACTGGCGCAACCGCGGCCGGCCCGGCAAGAACAAATTCGTCGGCATCGAGGGCGGCTACCACGGCGAGACGGTGGGCGCGCTGTCGGTCACCGACATCCCGTTGTTCCGCGATGCCTACGGCCCGCTGGTGCGCCTGAGCGCGACGGTGCCCAGCCCCGATGCGCGCGGCGCGCTGCCGGGCGAGACGGCGGCCGACGTGGCCCGCCGCTGTGCGCAGGCGCTGCAGGCGGTGCTCGAATCGCGGCACGACGAGATCGCCGCGGTGATCGTCGAGCCGCTGATCCAGTGCGCCGCCGGCATGGCGATGCACGACCCGGCCTGGCTGCGCGAGCTGCGCGCGCTGTGCGACCGCTACGAGGTGCACCTGGTGTGCGACGAGATCGCGGTCGGCTTCGGCCGCACCGGCAGCCTGTTCGCGCACCAGCAGGCCGGCATCCGGCCCGACCTGCTGTGCCTGTCGAAGGGGCTGACCGGCGGCACGATGGCGTTGTCGACGGTGCTGGCCAGCGACGAGGTGTTCGCGTCGTTCTACGACGACAGCACGGCGCGCGGCTTCCTGCATTCGCATTCGTACACCGGCAACCCGCTGGCCTGCCGTGCTGCGCTCGCGACGCTGGAGATCTTCGGCCAGCGCGACTGGATGGCGCACAACGCGACAACGGCCGCGGCGCTCGACGCGCTGTGCGAGCCGTTGCGCGCGCACCCGGCGGTGCTGCGCAGCCGCCGGCTCGGCATGGTGTGGGCGTTCGACATCGACAGCGCGGATCCGCTGTTCGCGCGCCGCTACCACGCGGCCGCGCTGCGCCACGGCCTGATGCTGCGGCCGATCGGCAGCACGCTGTACTTCATGCCGCCGTACGTGATCGACGAGGCGGCGTGCGCGCAGCTGGCAAGCGGTGCGCTGGCCGCACTGCAGGAGACCCTGGAATGAACGTCGAAGGCTATTTCGTCACCGGCACCGACACCGGCGTCGGCAAGACCCTGGTCGCGAGCACGCTGATGCTCGACCTGCGCCGCCGCCACAAGCGCGTCGTCGGCATGAAACCGGTGGCCGCCGGCACGATCGCGACGCCGCACGGCGACGACAACGAAGACGTGCTTGCGCTGCGCGCCGCCGCCACCGTCGCGGTCCCGCGCGAGCTGGACAACCCGTACTGCCTGCCGCTGCCGCTGTCGCCGCACCTGGCGGCGCGCGCCGCCGGCGTGCAGATCGACATCTGCGAGCTCGGCCGGCGCTACCGCGACCTGGCCGCGCTGGCCGACGCGGTCGTCGTCGAAGGCGCCGGCGGCTTCCTGGTGCCGCTGAACGACACGCAGACCGGTGCCGACCTCGCGCAGGCACTCGACCTGCCGGTGCTGCTGGTGGTGGGCCTGCGACTGGGCTGCCTGAACCACGCCTTGCTGACGCAGGAGGCGATCCGCGCGCGCGGGCTGCGCCTGGCCGGCTGGGTCGCGAACCGCATCGACCCGGCGATGCGCGCGGCCGACGAGAACATCGCGACGCTGCGCGAGCGCATCGACGCGCCGCTGTGGGCGGAGCTGCCGCACCAGCCGCACGCGACCGCGCAGGACATGCTGCCCCACTGGACCGCGCGATGAATGCCTTCGACCTCGGCGAGATGACCGCGCAGCTCGACGCGCTGGACGGCGCCAGCCTGCGCCGGCGCCGCCGTGTCGTGCAGCAGGTCGACGGCCCGCGCATGGTGGTCGACGGCGAAGCGCTGCTCGCGTTCTGCAGCAACGACTACCTGGGCCTGGCGCAGCACCCGGACCTGATCGCCGCGGCGCAGCGCGCGGCTCGGCAGTGGGGCGTCGGCGCGACCGCCTCGCCGCTGGTCTGCGGCCACACCGAGGCGCACGACGCGCTGGAGCGCGAACTCGCCGCGTTCGTCGGCCTGCCGGCGGCGCTGAGCTTCTACGCCGGCTTCGCGGCCAACGTCGGCCTGCTGCCGGCGCTGGTGGGGCGAGGCGATGCGCTGTTCTGCGACGCGCTGAACCACGCCTGCCTGATCGATGGCGCGCGGCTGTCGGGCGCGCAGATCGGCGTGTACCCGCACGGCGACCTGGAGGCGCTGGCCGGGCGGCTCGCCGCGTCGACCGCCGAGCGCAAGCTGGTGGTCACCGATGCGGTGTTCAGCATGGATGGCGACCTCGCGCCGCTGCCCGGGCTGCTGTCGCTGTGCGAGCGCCACGACGCCTGGCTGCTGATCGACGATGCGCACGGCTTCGGCGTGCTCGGCCCCGACGGGCGCGGCACCGCGGCACATTTCGGGTTGCGCTCGAAGCGACTCGTCTACATGGCGACGCTCGGCAAGGCGGCCGGCGTGGCCGGCGCGTTCGTCGCCGGCGACGCGACGCTGATCGACTGGCTGCTGCAGCGCACCCGCAGCTACATCTTCGCGACCGCGATGCCGGCGATGCAGTGCGAGGTGCTGCGCGAGAGCCTGCGCGTGATGCAGCGCGAGCCGCAGCGGCGCGCGCATGTGCTGGCGCTGGTGCGGCGGCTGCGCGCCGGGCTGGCCGAGCTGCCGTGGGAGAACCCGCCGTCGCCGACGCCCGTGCAGCCGCTGATCCTCGGCGGCAATGCCGAGGCGCTGGCGATGGCCGCGGGCCTGCGCGAGCGCGGCCTGTGGGTGCCGGCGATCCGGCCGCCGACGGTGCCGGCGGGCAGCGCGCGGCTGCGCATCACCTTGTCGGCGGCGCACACCGAGGCCGAGGTCGACCGGCTGCTGGATGCATTGCGAGAGATCGCCGCGAAGCGTAGAACCTGTTCACCACACCCTGAAGGAGACCCTCATGTCTGATCGCATCGTCATCGTGTCCGCCGCCCGCACGCCCATCGGCGGCCTGCTGGGTGATTTCAGCGCGCTGGCCGGCCACCAGCTGGGCGCGATCGCGATCAAGGCCGCGGTCGAGCGCGCCGGCATCACCGGCGACGCCGTCAACGAGGTGCTGATGGGCAACTGCCTGATGGCCGGCCAGGGCCAGGCGCCGGCGCGCCAGGCGGCGCTCGGGGCCGGGCTGCCGCAATCGGCCGGGGCGGTGACGCTGTCGAAGATGTGCGGCTCGGGCATGCGCGCGATGATGTTCGCGCACGACATGCTGAAGGCCGAGAGCGTCGACGTGATGGTGGCCGGCGGGATGGAGAGCATGACGAACGCGCCGCACCTGATGTTCGCGCGCAAGGGCGTGCGCTACGGGGCGGCCCAGATGTTCGACCACATGGCGATCGACGGGCTGGAGGATGCCTATGACCGCGGCCGCGCGATGGGCGTGTTCGCCGAGGAGTGCGTGGCCAAGTACCAGTTCACCCGCGAGGCGCAGGATGCGTTCGCGATCGCTTCGACGCAGCGCAGCAAGCAGGCCAACGAAGACGGCAGCTTCGACTGGGAGATCGCGCCGGTGACGGTCGCCGGCAAGGCGGGCGACACGGTCGTGAAGTTCGACGAGCAGCCGTTCAAGGCCAAGCTCGACAAGATCCCGACGCTGAAGCCGGCGTTCAAGAAGGACGGCACGATCACCGCGGCGAATGCGTCGAGCATCTCCGACGGCGCCGCGGCGCTGGTGCTGATGCGCGAGAGCACCGCGAAGCGTCTGGGCAGCCAGGTGCTTGCGCGCATCCATGCGCACGCGGTGCATGCGCAGGCGCCGAACTGGTTCACCACGGCGCCGATCGGCGCGATCGAGAAGGTGCTGAAGAAGACCGGCTGGGCCGCGAAGGAGGTCGACCTGTGGGAGGTCAACGAGGCCTTCGCCGCGGTGACGATGGCGGCGATGCACGAGTTCAAGCTGCCGCACGAGATCGTCAATGTGCACGGCGGCGCGTGCGCGCTGGGCCACCCGATCGGCGCCAGCGGTGCGCGCATCGTCGTCACGCTGCTGGGCGCGCTGCGCAAGCGCGGTCTGAAGCGCGGCGTGGCCGCGCTGTGCATCGGTGGCGGCGAGGCGACGGCAATGGCGGTGGAGCTGGTTTGACGGGCACGCGGCGGTCGTCGCTCGCGCCGCCGGTGCGCATCGGCACGGCGGGGTGGGCGATTTCCGCCGCGAATGCCGCGGCGCTGCCCGGCGACGGGACGCACCTCGAGCGCTATGCGATGCGGATGAACTGCGTGGAGATCAATTCGTCGTTCTACCGCGGCCACCGCACGCAGACCTATGCGCGGTGGGCCGACAGCACGCCCGAGCACTTCCGCTTCGCGGTGAAGCTGCCGAAGCGCATCACGCACGAATGCCGGATGGCGGATGCCGACGAGCTGCTCGCGCAGTTCGTCGACGAGGCCGGTGGGCTGGGCCCCAAGTGGGCCGTTGCATTGGTGCAGCTGCCGCCGGGGCTCGCGTTCGATGCCGACGTGGCGGGGCGCTTCTTCGGGCGGTTGGGCGAGGCCTTCGACGGCGCCGTCGTCTGCGAGCCCCGGCACCGCAGCTGGTTCACGTCTCAGGCCGACCAACTGCTGGCGCGCTGCGAGGTGGCGCGCGCGGCCGTGGACCCCGCGAAGTGGCCGCATTCGGAGCACCCCGGCGGGTGGGCCGGAGCGTCGACGGCGCGGCGCCCGGCCGTCTTCTACTTCCGCTGGCACGGCTCGCCGCGGACCTACTGGTCGGCCTACGACGAGGCATGGCTGCGCGAGCGTGCGCAGGTCCTCGCGCAACTGCCGGCGCACGCCGAGCGCTGGTGCATCTTCGACAACACGGCGGCGGGCGCGGCATTGCCGAACGCCCTGCAGCTGGAGACACTCACGACCCCATGAACATCCTCATCATCGGCGCTTCGCGCGGCATCGGCCTCGAGTTCGTCCGCCAGTACCGCGAGGCCGGCGCGCGCGTCACTGCGACCGCGCGCGACGAGGCCGGCATCGCCCGCCTGCAGCAGCTCGGCGCCGAGGCCTTCGCGCTCGACGTGACCGACACCGCCAGCGCCTCGGGTCTCGCCTGGCGCATCGACGGGCAGGCCTTCGACGTCGTCGTCGTCAATGCCGGCGTGCTCGGGCCGCAGCTGGCGGCGCCGCAGACGCCGAGCGAGGCCGACTTCGATGCGGTGATGCACACCAACGTGCTCGGCGCGATGCGCATCCTGCCGCAGGTGATGGAATCGCTCGCGCCCGGCGCGAAGCTCGCGGTGCTGTCGTCGCGCATGGGCTCGATCGGGCTGCGCAGTTCGGGCAGCAGCTGGCTGTACCGCGCGTCGAAGGCCGCGCTCAACTCGGTGCTGAAGGACATGTCGTTCACGCTTGCCGGCCGCGCGACCTGCGTCGCCTTCCACCCGGGCTGGGTGCGCACCGACATGGGCGGTTCGTCGGCCGACATCAGCGTCGAGCAGAGCGTGGCCGACATGCGGCGCACGCTGGCCGCGCTGCAACCGTCGGAGAACGGCAGCTTCCTGAACCACGACCACCAGCCGCTGGCCTGGTGAGGCTGAACGAAGAATCGAGGAGACGACCCATGCTGACCGAAGACCACCGCGCGGTGCAGGACGCCGTGCGCGCCTACGTGCAGGACCGCATCGCCCCGCAGGCTGCCCGCTGGGACAAGGAGCACCATTTCCCGAAGGACGAACTGCGCGGGCTGGCCGAGCTCGGCTGCTACGGCGTGGCGGTGCCCACCGAGTGGGACGGTGCCGGGCTCGACTACCTGAGCCTGTCGCTGATCCTCGAGGAGATCGCGGCCGGCGACGGTGCCACGTCGACCATCGTCAGCGTCAACAACTGCCCGGTGTGCTCGATCCTGATGGCGTGGGGCGACGAGGCGCAGAAGGCGCTGTGGCTGAAGCCGCTCGCGCGCGGCGAGATGCTCGGCGCGTTCTGCCTGACCGAGCCGCACGTCGGCTCGCAGGCCGACGGGCTGAAGACGAGCGCGGTGCGCGACGGCGAGCACTACGTGCTCAACGGCGTCAAGCAGTTCATCACCAGCGGCAAGCACGGCGACGTGGCGATCGTGATGGCGGTCACCGACAAGGCGGCCGGCAAGAAGGGCATCAGCGCGTTCATCGTGCCGACCTCGATGCCGGGCTACAGCGTGGCGCGGCTGGAGGACAAGATGGGCCAGCATGCGAGCGACACCGCGCAGATCCTGTTCGAGAACTGCCGCATCCCGGTGGCGAACCGGCTGGGCGATGAAGGGCAGGGGCTGAAGATCGCGCTGTCGGGGCTGGAGGGCGGGCGCATCGGCATCGGCTCGCAGGCGGTGGGCATGGCGCGCGCGGCCTTCGAGGCGGCGCTGCGCTACGCGAAGGAGCGTGTCGCGTTCGGCAAGCCGATCTTCGAGCACCAGGCGCTGCAGTTCAGGCTGGCCGAGATGGCGACGCAGATCGAGGCGGCGCGGCAGCTGATCCACCATGCGGCGCGGCTGAAGGATGCCGGCCAGCCGTGCCTGAAGGAGGCCGCGATGGGCAAGCTGTTCGCGAGCGAGATGGCCGAGCGCGTGTGCAGCGAGGCGATCCAGATCCATGGCGGGTATGGGTACGTGAGCGATTTCCCGGTCGAGCGCATCTACCGCGACGTGCGGGTGTGCCAGATTTACGAAGGCACGAGCGACGTGCAGAAGATCCTGATCGGGCGGGCGCTGGCATGAACACCCCCATCGACTTCTACTTCGACTTCTCATCCCCGTACTCCTACATCGCCTCCGAATGGATCGAGGCCCTGGCGGCGCGCCACGGCCGCACCGTCGCGTGGAAGGCGGTGATGCTCGGCGCGGTGTTCCAGGCCGCTGAGCTGAAGAGCCCCGTCTCGCACCCGGTCAAGCGCGAGTACTCGCTGCACGACTTCGAACGCTCGGCGCGCTTCGCCGGCGTGCCGCTCGCGATGCCGGCGAAATTCCCGATCGCCACGCAGAACGCCTCGCGCGTGTTCTGGTTCCTGCACGACAGCGATCCGGCGCGCGCCGTGGCCTGGGCCCGGCTGTGCCTGCGCGCGTACTTCACGCGCGGTGTCGACCTGGGTGATGCCGCGGCACTGGCCGGGCTGGCGTCCGATCTCGGCTTCGAGGCCGGCGCGGCCGAGCGCGTCTGGACCGATCCGGTCTGGAAGGACCGCCTGCGCCAGGTCAATGACGCGGCAATCGCGGCCGGCGTGTTCGGTGCCCCGTTCTTCGTGCTCGATGGCGAGCCGTTCTGGGGCAACGATCGGCGCCCGCAGATCGAACGCTGGCTGGAGAGCGGCCCGTTCTGACTTGATCGGCCGCAACGACACGCCGCCCGATGCGGCCCAGGATCGGGCTTTCGACTCTGCCCTGCCGCCCCATCACCATGTCTGCCCTTGCCGTCGATCCGCAATCGCTGTCCGCCCCCCTTCCTCCGCCGCGGCCACGCCTGGCCTGGTCCGACGGCCTCGCGCTCGGGCTGGAGGCAATGGACCACACGCACCAGGCGTTCGTCGACCTGCTGGCGCAGGTGGCGACCGCCGATGACGAGGCGGTGCGTACTGCCTGGGATGCGCTCGTCGAGCACACGCAAGGGCATTTCGACCAGGAGGACCGCTGGATGCGCGACACCGGCTTCGCCTCCGGCAACTGCCACGCGACCCAGCACCGCGTGGTGCTCGAGGTGATGCGCGAAGGCGCGGCGCGCGGGCAGGTGGCGATGATCCGCCAGATGGCCGATGAGTTGGCCGTCTGGTTCCCGACGCATGCGCAGACGATGGACGCGGCGTTGGCGCTGCATCTGCGGGGTGTCGGCTACGACCCGGTGAGCGGCGAGGTGCGGCTGCCGCAGGCGCTGCCGGCGGGCGGGATCACGGGCTGCGGGTCGGCTTCTTGCGGCTGACGCGGCTGCCACCGGCTGCAGATTTCGTCCCCTCCGGCGGCCGCGCCATCACCCACTCGTACAAGCCCTGCGCCGCCACCGACAGCCCGCGGTCGCGCCGCCGCACCAGGTAGAGCTGCCTTTGCAGCCCGGTCCACGCCAGCGGCCGCGTGACCACGCCGGGCGCCTTGAAGTGGAACAGCGTCAGCCACGGCACGATGCTCACGCCCAGCCCCGCGCGCACCATGCCCATCACGGTGGCGAGCTGGTCGACCTCCAGCACCGCGTTCATCACCTGCGGATGCGTCGCCGCATCCAGGTACTGCCGCACGCTCGATGTGCGCGACAGGTGGATGAAGGGCCAGGCCGCCACGTCCTTCGGCCGCACCTCGGCCAGGCGGGCCAGCGGATGGCGCGCCGGGCACACCAGGTGGAAGTCGTCGCTGCAGAACGGCTCGGCGCGCAGCTCGGGCGTCTCGGCCCGCGTGGCCGCGAGCGCGAAGTCCGCATGCCCGCTGCGCACGAGCTCGATGCACGGCTCCGACAGCACGTCGGCCACCTGCAGCTCGATGCCCGGCCAGGCAGCGCGGAACCCCGCCAGCACCGGCGGCAGCCAGCCGGCCGCGAGCGACGGCAGCAGCGCGATCGAGACCCGCCCGCGCCGCCGCGCGGCCTGGTCGCGCACGCCGGCCAGTGCGCTGTCGAACTCGTCGAGCACGCGCCGCGCCGACAGCTCGAACTCGCGGCCCTCGGCCGTCAGCTCCACCGAGCGCGTGCTGCGGTCGAACAACCGCAGCCCGAGCGCCTCCTCCAGCTGGCGGATCAGTGCACTGAAGGCCGGCTGCGACAAGTGCATCGCCGCCGCGGCCCGCGTGAAGTTGCGCTGCCCCGCCAGCAGCACGAAGGCGCGCAACTGCCGGGTCGAGACATTCATTTGCATTGCAGATCAACTCATCCGAAATTGCGAATTCCCATATTAATCGCCGCTGCCTACAGTCGGCCCGATGAATCGACAACCCTTGCGCATCGGCTGCGCCGCCGGCTTCTCGGGCGACCGCACCGATGCGGCCGGCCCGGTGGTTGATGTGCTGCTCGCCGCCGGCGGCCCCGGCGTGCTGATCTTCGAGACGCTGGCCGAGCGCACGCTGGCGCTGGCGCAGCTGGCGCGCCGCGACGATCCGCTGGGCGGCTACGAGCCGCTGCTCGATGACCTGCTGCGGCCGGTGCTCGCGCGCTGCCTGGCCGGCGGCCTGCGCATCGTCAGCAACTTCGGCGCGGCCAACCCGCAGGGCGCGGCGCGGCACATCGCGGCGCTGGCGCGCGAGCTGGGTGTGCGCGTGCCGCGCATCGCGGTGGTGTCGGGCGACGACCTCGCCGGCGATGCGCACCGCGGCCTGCTGCTCGACGCGCTGGGGCCCCAGGCGGCCGCGCTGAACATCGTCGCGGCCAACGCCTACCTCGGCGCCGAGGCGATCGCCGATGCGCTGCTGGCCGGCGCCGAGATCGTCGTCTGCGGGCGGGTCGCCGATCCGTCGCTGACCGTCGGCCCGGCACTTGCGCACTTCGGCTGGGCGCGCGACGACTGGGACCGCATCGCCGGTGCGACGATGGCCGGGCACCTGCTCGAATGCGGCGCGCAGGTCAGCGGCGGCTATTACGCCGATCCGGGCTACAAGGACGTGCCCGGCCTCGCGGCGCTCGGCTACCCGATCGCCGAGATCGATGCCGACGGCGGCTGCGTCATCACGAAGCCCGCCGGCACCGGCGGGCGCATCGACGAGCACACCGTGAAGGAGCAGCTGCTCTACGAGGTGCACGACCCCTTCGCCTACCTGACGCCCGACGTCGTGGCCGACATCGGCCAGGCGCAGGTGCGGCAGCTCGGCCCCGACCGTGTACGGCTCGACGGCGTGCGCGGCCATGCCCGACCGGCGCAGTTGAAGGTGAACGTGTGCCACGAGACCGGCTGGCTGGCCGAAGGCGAGATCTCGTACGCCGGCCCGCGGGCCGAGGCGCGCGCGCGGCTCGCGGCCGAGGTGCTGCGCGAGCGGCTGCACGGCCT
>NZ_JBFUFQ010000002.1:0-87194 GCF_056403355.1 Rhizobacter sp. P2_H3
GCGCGGGTGCGGGCGACGGTGCGGGGGAAGGAGACGGCGCGGGAGACGGCGCCGGCGCATTGCTCGTCGGCGGCGGGCTGGCCGAGGGGCCCGAATCGTCACCTCCGCCCGAGCCGCAGGCCGACAGCGCCATCGCCGCGCTGAACATCATTGCCACCGTGGCGAGTGCCTGCGACCTGCTGCGCGACCCTGCGACCGCCGTTCTCTGCGTTTTTCCCATGGAACCCTCCCGTTTTTCCGATCAGCCGATACGGGCGGTTACCTGCCCGTGCTCGTGTGCGACTTGTTCGAGCAACGGGTGCAAGAGGCATTCCAGACCAGGAGTGTCACGTCGGCCGCGGCACGTGCCGCGCCGGCGCCATCACCAGTTGTGGATCTCCGCATTCACATACGTGAAGTCATTCGGGATCGCCAGGTTCGAGTACGAGAAGGACAGGCTCACGTCCAGCGAGGTCACCTGGTGCCACCAGCCGAGCGGCAGGAACATCGTCTCGCCCGGTTCGACGATCACCTCCAGCACCTTCACGCTCGCGAAATCGGGGTGGCGCACCAGGTCGGGCGCGTCGAGGTCGATCGGGCTGTAGACGCGGAAGTGGTTGTAGAGCTTCGGCGTCTCCAGCGGCGAGATGAAGCGCCAGCGCTTGCGGCCGACGATCTGCGTGTGCATCAGCATCAGCGTGTCGTGGTGCAGCGGCGTGCGCGTGCCGGCCGGGCCGAACCAGAACGACGAGCGCTGCGCCAGTTGCGCCGGATCGCAGATCTCGGGCAGCGTGCCGATGTCCTTCAGCAGCGGCGCGAACTCCGGGCGCCGCAGCACCTCGTTGTTGGCGGTCAGGTAGTAGTCGTTGGTCGCACCGCCGGCCAGCACCTGGTCGACGAAGTTGCCGAGCCGCACCGTGCGCCGGTGCTCCAGCTTGTTCTGCTCGTAGTTCGAGTCGGCGTTGCGCTCGGCCTGGATCTCGACGTCGAGGTGGCCGAAGCGCGTCTTCAGGTCCTGCGGCGACCAGCGCGTGACGGCCGGCCAGTCGCGCGCCGCTTCGGTGAGCACCAGCGGGCGGCTGCCGCGCACGTAGCGCTCGATGAACTCGTCGCGCGACACATGGCTGCGCTTCTCGACGCGCCCGTAGTGCGGCGACGATTCCCACAGCTTCTGCTGGTTGGCGAGCACCGATTCGAACTTGCGCTGCATCTGCTGGTAGCGCTTGGCCGCGAGGTAGGCCGGATCGCTGTCCATGCGCACGATCGCCGCCTCGCTCTCGGCGCGCGACAGGCCGGCGGCCGTCATCGTCTGCAGCATCGATTCCATCGCGCAGTTGCGCAGCTTGTTCTCGGCCACCCATTGCAGCCAGCCGTTGTCGATCGGGCGGTGCTGGGGTTGCGGGGCGGTCTGGGGTTGCGGAACGGCCTGGGCCTGGAACTCGCGCGGGCGCGGCGCGGGCATCAGCGTGGAAGAGCTCATGGCAGGGCGGGTCTCGGTTGGGATGGAAGGGCGGCGGCCGATGCGGTGGCCGCGGTGGAGTCCGGCAGGTCGGGGCCGCTGCCGCGCAAGCGACGCCGCCACGGCACCTCGATGAATCGGTAGCACAGCACCGACGCGGCCACCGTGCCGAGCAGGAACAGCAGGTGCACCGCGGGCGTGCCGGCCGCGCCGAGCCAGCCCAGGCGCAGGAAGGTCGTCACCGACCAGTGGATGATGTACAGCGCATAGCTCGCCTCGCCCAGCAGCACCATCCAGGGTTGCTGCAGCAGCACGCTGAGGAAGGTGCGCCCCGACGCCACCGCGAGGATCAGCGCGCTGAACGGCACGATGAAGATGCCGTACTTCATCGCCACGTCGAGCAGCCAGCGCCACATCTCGGGGCCGACGTAGTCGGGCAGGCCGATGCGCACGCCGGCGGCCACCAGGGCCGCCAGCACGATCGCGTCGCGCACGCGGCGGGCACGGGCATCGGTGCCGGTCAGCCAGGCGGCGCGCGGCCAGCTGCCGGCCTGCAGCTGCAGGAACGCGAGGCCGGTCAGGCAGCCGCCGAGGAATTCGCTGTAGCGCAGCAGCGGGTTGTAGACGAGCACGATGTACTGCGTCTGCCCTTCGGTGTGCAGCACGACGTTCATCCACCAGATCACGCCGACGTAGGCGCCGATGCCGAGCACGGTGGTGGCGGCCAGCAGCAGTGCGAGGCCGCGCAGGCGCAGCCGCAGGCGCAGCAGGCCGGCGCACAGGAACGGGAAGGTCGCGTAGAAGAAGAGCTCGGCGGCCACGCTCCAGGCCGGCGTGTTCCAGAACATCGCGAACGGCACCGCCGGCACCCAGGCCTGCAGGCCGACCAGGTTCAGCAGCCACGAGGCCCACCAGGTCTGGCCGACGTCGGCCAGCTGCCCCGCCTGCGCGCGCTCGACGATGTGCCACGGCGTGTCGAGCAGCAGCCCGAGCAGGTAGATCGGGTAGATGCGGGCGAAGCGGAAGCGCTGGAAGCGCCAGAAGCGGCCATCGCTGACGCCACCCGCGAACCATTCGTGGTAGCGATAGGTCAGGATGAAGCCGCTCAGGATGAAGAAGAACGTGACACCGTACTGGCCGCCGACGATCGCGCGCAGCACGCCGTCGGGGAGCGGTCCGAGCAGGTCGCGGTAATGCAGCACCAGCACCGCGAAGGCCGCGATGAAGCGCAAGCTGGTCAATTCGGGCAGGTGATCCTGCGGGGCGGCTTTCGCGCCGGGCAATGCCATGAAGATCCCTCCGATGCGGTCGACGCGGGCGTCCTGGGTGGCGTCCGTCTGCCCTCTTCCATTGCGCCGGGAATGTTACGGGCGCCAGGGGGCGTTGGACAACGGGGAATCGCCGGATCGGGGTGTGGAGGCGTAACGGTTGGTGAGCGGGTGGCCGGGCGCACTTCAGAGCACGTAGGAGGCGATGTAGGCGAGCGCCGTGAAACCCGTCATCCAGGCGAAGACCTTGGCGACCTTGCGGATCGGCCATGCACGGGCGGACGCCAGGCAGCCGGCCACGGCAAAGCAGATCGAAGGAAGGAACAAGAACGCCATGAACGCCGGCAAACACCACCAGGTCGGGTTGTGTTCCAGGTCGCATCCCCCGCCAGAAGACCGGATGCGAGGAAGCTTGGCGCGACTCACGGTGTAGAGGCACACCCAAGTGACGGCGAGTCCGAACACAAATCCGGCAAGCGTGGCAGCGAAGCGCTTCAACCAGCTCATTCCACTCATCTTGGGCCAATCATGATGCAAGGACGGACCAGGAAGAACAGAGTCCCAAGGGTCAGCGCCCCAAACACGACAGCAGTCTTCTTGATGGGCCAAGCTCGAGCCTGTGCAAGGTAGCCCGCGACAGCGAATCCAACCGACGGCAGAAGGTAGGCCGCGAGAACATCCCGATCGAGAAGCGAGCGAAGGACTCCCATGACGGGGTCAGCGTCGACTTGTTCCAGAGGTCGATGTGGTCCCCCGTGCGATGCTGACTTTCTCCTGCCACTCCTTGCCGGTCACGTTCTCCGGCTTCAGCGGCAACCCGATCAGGTGCTGCGTCTTCAGCCACGCCGCCAGTTCCTCGGCCCGGATCGCCAGCCGCTTGCCGTCGACGGTCACGGTTGCGCCTCGAAACGATTTCATGTCGACGCCCGCCGCGTGCAGCGCCACGCTGACCTTGATCGCGCACTGGTTCTCGAAGCCCTTCGGCGGCTTCGGCCTGCCGGCCTGCGCGGATCCTAGGCCAAACCCGCCTACGCCAACGCCCGGCCCCGGGGGGTACATGACTTTCGTCGCTTTACCCCCCGGGCGGCTTTTCCTACTCTGAGGACCATGGTGCACCGTCCGTGCGCCCTTCGTCTGCACAGCAAGCGCACCCATGGCCAATCCCATCACGCTGAGTTCACCGCTTCCGGCTGAAGACCTGTTCTTCGAGTCGATGACGTACTCGACCGGCCTGAGCTCGCTGGGCGACATGCAGTTGTCGCTGCTGAGCGAGAAGCCCGACCTCAAACCGCAGGACCTGCTCGGCAAGCTCGTCACCGTGAACGTGACGCTCGCCAACGGCAGCAAGCGCCATTACAACGGTTACGTCACCCGCTTCGGACTCGGCGGGCACAAGGGCCGCTACTTCGGCTACCGCGCCACCGTGCGGCCGTGGCTGTGGTTCCTGACCCGCACCACCGATTGCCGCATCTTCCAGGACATGTCGGTGCCCGACATCGTCAAGAAGGTGTTCGGCGACCACGGCGTCGCAAGCTTCGAGCCCAAGCTGTTCCGCTCGTACCAGCCGTGGACGTACTGCGTGCAGTACCGCGAGAGCGACTACAACTTCATCGCCCGCCTGCTGGAGCACGAGGGCATCTACTGGTACTTCGAGCACACCGACGGCGCGCACAAGCTGATCCTCGTCGACTCGCAGAGCGCACACGACGCGGCGCCCGGCTACGAGAGCATGCGCTACATCGAAGACAGCTCGAACGCGCCGCCCGACCAGGAGTACGTCTGCGACTGGGTGTTCGACGAATCGGTGCGCACCGGCAAGACGGTGATGACGAGCTACGACTTCGAGCGGCCGTCGACCTCGCTGGAAGTCGAGACCTCCAACACCCGCTCGCACGAGCTCGCCGACTACGAGAGCTTCGACTACCAGGGCGACTACGTGCAGAAGGCCGACGGCTCGCAGTGGGCCGAGAACCGCATGGACGAGGTCCAGGCGCGCTACACGCAGCTGCGCGGCGCGTCGAACGCGCTCGGCCTGAAGGTCGGCTGCAACATGAAGCTCACCAAGCACCCRCGCGAAGACCAGAACAGCGAGTACCTGGTCACCTCGATGTCGGTGAGGGCCGAGCTGGGCGTTCACGAATCGAGCGGCGCCGGCGCCGGCTTCCATTGCGCGTTCTCGGCGATCCCGAGCAAGCAGCAGTTCCGCCCGCAACGCGTCACGCCCAAGCCCTTCGTGCAGGGCCCGCAGACCGCGGTGGTGGTCGGCCCCGGCGGCGAGGAGATCTTCACCGACAAGTACGGCCGCGTGAAGGTGCAGTTCCATTGGGACCGCTACGGCCAGAACAACGAGAAGAGCTCGTGCTGGGTGCGCGTGTCGTCGCCGTGGGCCGGCAAGAACTTCGGCGGCATCTCGATCCCGCGCATCGGCCAGGAAGTGGTCGTCGGCTTCCTCGAGGGCGACCCCGACCAGCCGCTGATCACCGGCCGCGTCTACAACGCCGAGCAGATGCCGCCGTGGGACCTGCCGGCCAATGCGACGCAGTCGGGCATCCTGACGCGCTCGTCCAAGGGCGGCGGCTACGGCAATGCCAACGCGATCCGCTTCGAGGACAAGCAGGGCGCCGA
This sequence comes from Rhizobacter sp. P2_H3, assembly GCF_056403355.1. Lineage (NCBI taxonomy): Bacteria > Pseudomonadati > Pseudomonadota > Betaproteobacteria > Burkholderiales > Sphaerotilaceae > Rhizobacter > Rhizobacter sp. P2_H3. Next base: position 5,332 of record NZ_JBFUFQ010000002.1, read on the forward strand.
GCAGCTGTGGCTGCACGCCGAGAAAGACCAGCTGACCGAGGTCGAGAACGACGAGGCCAAGTGGGTCGGCCACGACCGCACGAAGACCATCGACCACGACGAGACGGTGCACGTCAAGCACGACCGCACCGAGACGGTCGACAACAACGAGACCATCACGATCGGCGTCGACCGCACCGAGAAGGTCGGCAACAACGAAGACATCACGATCGGCGTCAACCGCAACGAGAAGGTCGGCAGCAACGAGACCATCGCGATCGGCGTGAACCGCACCGAGACGGTGGGCGCCAACGAGACGATCACGATCGGCAGCAACCGCACCGTGAGCATCGGCGCCAGCAAGACCGAGACGGTGGCCCTGCAGCGCACCCGCGCGGTCGGCATCAACGAGACGGTGGCGATCGGCGCGGCCCAGGAAGTGGTGGTCGGCGCGGCGCAGAGCATCTCGGTGGGCGCCACGCGCTCGGTCTCGGTGGGCATCAACGAAAGCCACTCGATCGGCGCCAAGCAGAGCATCGATGTCGGCTCCGACCGCAGCCTGAGCGTCGGCGGCAAGCAGAGCGTGCAGGTGGCCAAGGCCCGCAACACCACCATCGGCGAGGACAACACGCTGAAGGTGGGCAAGAACTACGTGCTCGAGGCGGCCGACTCCATCACGCTGAAGACCGGCAGCGCGAGCATCACGATGAAGAAAGACGGCACGATCACCATCAAGGGCAAGGACATCACGGTGGAGGGCTCCGGCAACATCAACAAGAAGGCCGGCGGCAACATCGTGATGAAGGGCTCCAAGATTCTGCAGAACTGAGGCACACGATGAGCGGCCGCGACACGCTGGACCAACAACTTCTCGAAGCGCATGCGCGCGAGGAAGCCACCCCCATCGGCGACCCGGTCGATGCGCTGCAGCCGCTGCTGCAGTCGCGCGCGGCGGTGCTGCGCAGCGAGCCGCTGCCGTCGGTCGTGGTCGGCGAGTTGATCGCGATCACCGATGACGGCGCGACGCCGCTGGTGCTCTACCCCGGCCAGCCGGGCACGGCCGCGCTGCGCGCGCGCGCGGTGCTCGACCTGCATGGCGCGCACATCGGCGCGCAGGTGACGCTGATGTTCGAGAACGGCGATGCGGCCTTGCCGATCGTCACCGGCGTGCTGCGCCCGGCTGCCGGCTGGCCGCTGGCCGACCGGCCCGACCAGGTGCAGCTCGACAGCGACGGCCAGCGCATGCTGGTCAGCGCGAAGAAGGAGCTGACGCTGCGCTGCGGCAAGGCCAGCATCACGCTGACCGAGGCCGGCAAGGTGCTGATCCAGGGCAGCTACGTGTCGAGCCGCTCGACTGGCGTCAACCGCATCAAGGGCGGCTCGGTGCAACTGAACTGACCGCACGGCTGCAGTAACCACATGGAGCTGATCAACGCGACCCGCATGACGGCGGGCTACAACATGGGGCTCGAGCCGAGCGGCCGCGAGTCGCTCGTGGTCGTCATCAAGGGCACCTTCCGCTTCCCGCAGGCCGGCGAGCCGGCCACGCATTTCGCGCTGCACGACGAGCAGCTGCCGCTGGTGATGGCCGACACCTTCACCGGCGAGCCGGGGCTGTCGGCGCCGGTGTACGAAGTGGATTTCGCGCCGCTCAAGCAGCGCGTGGACGTGTTGCTGCTGGGCAGCGCGCACGCGCCGCACGGCCGGCCGGCCACGCGCGTGGAGACCGGCATCCGCATCGGCCACTGGAGCAAGCGCATCGCGGTGGTCGGCGCGCGGCAATGGGATTGCGGCCTGGCCACGCTGCGCGCGACGCCGGCCGAGCCGTTCGTCACGCAGCCGATCAGCTACGACGTGGCCTATGGCGGCGCCGACCTGGCGCATGAAGACCCGTCGCAGCATGCGGCCTACATGGCCAACCCGGTGGGCGTGGGATTCCACAAGCACCTGAAGAAGTCCTGGGTCGACGGCAAGCCGCTGCCGCGCACCGAGGAGATCGGGCGCAGCATCAGCGACCCCGACAGCGACTACGCGCCGATGTCGTACGGCCCGCTCGGGCGCGGCTGGTCGTCGCGTTCGCGCTTTGCCGGCACGTACGACGACGAGTGGCTCGACAAGCACTTCCCCTTTTTGCCGCCGGATTTCGACGCGCAGTATTTCCAGGCGGCGCCGCTGGACCAGCAGCTGCCGCTGGAGTCGTTCGCCGGTGGGCCGGTGGAGGTGGCGCTGGCGAACCTGACGCCCGAAGGGCTGACGCGCTTCACGATTCCGAACCTGGTGGCGCCGGTGCACGTGTTTCCGAAGCGCGGCGAGCGCGAGGACTACACCGCGACGCTGGACACGATCGTGATCGAGCCTGAGTTGCAGCGCTTCAGTCTCACCTGGCGCGTGGCGCGGCCACTGCGCAAGAACATGCACGAGATCGCGCAGGTGCTGGTGGGCAAGAAGGGGCGGGAGTGGTGGCAGTTGCGGGACCAGTCCGTTTTCCCGATTCCGGTGGTGATGATTCCGGCCGGTCCGATGTTCGTCGCGGACGCCGACGACAAGGTGGCGCCGTGAGCACATCCCCGCTCGCTGTCCTCGGCACCGGCCTGGTGACGTCGGTTGGCCTCGACGCGGCCTCGACCTGCGCGGCGCTGCGTGCCAAGCTCACCAACCCCAGCGACACGCAGTTCATCGACTCCGCCGGGCGGTGGATCGTCGGCCACCAGGTGCACCTGTCCCGCGGGCATCGTGGCCTCGACAAGCTCGCGGCCATGGCAGCGATGGCAATCACACAAGCCCTCGATCAGCGCCCGAAAGAGACCTGGGCGGAGCTGCCTGTGCTGCTGTGCGTCGCGGAGGGCACGCGCCCCGGGCGCATCGCCGGGCTTGACGACCGGCTCTTCGCCGCGATCCAGGATCTGCTCGGCGCGCGCTTCTCGCCGGCTTCTGCGGTGGTGCCACAAGGGCGCGTCGGCGTGGCGGTCGCGCTGGCCAGGGCACGCGCGCTCGTGCAGCAGCAGGCGGCACGGGAGGTGCTGGTGGTGGCCGCCGACAGCCTGCTCCAGGGAGAGAGTCTCATCCACTACGACCAGGTCCGGCGCCTGCTCACCGAATCGAACACCGACGGATTCATGCCCGGCGAAGGCGCCGGTGCCCTGCTCGTCGGCGTGCCGGATGGCCCGCATCGGCTGCATTGCACCGGACTCGGCTTTGCGAGCGAGGCAGCGCACGTCGACTCGGGTGAGCCGTTGCGCGCCGAAGGGCTCAATCGCGCAGTGCGACAAGCCATCGACGAAGCGGGCGTGGCCATGCACGAGATGGATTTCCGCATCACCGATGTCTCCGGGGAACAGTACTACTTCAAGGAAGCATCGCTCGCCCTGTCGCGCTCGATGCGGGTCCTGAAGGAGGATTTCGAACTGTGGCACCCCGCCGAATGCATCGGCGAGACGGGCGCCGTGTCGGGCATCAGCATGATCGCGCTGGCCGAGGCGGCCTGCAGGAAATCGTATGCCCGAGGCCATGCGGTCCTCGCGCATTGGTCGAATGACAACGGGCTGCGCGCCGCCGCGACCCTTCACTACGGACACGCGTGATGGCGAACCAGGTCTTTGCCAACAACATGGAGATCTCGTGCAAAGCGGCCAACGGGAAGGGCATTTGCGCGTTTCCCGACGTCTGTTTCACGCCGCCGCTGACGCCGGCCACGCCGCCCGGCGTGCCCATTCCGTATCCCAACACCGGCATGGCCTCGGACTGCTCCGACGGATCGAGTTCGGTCAAGATCTCCGGCCAGGAGATCATGCTGAAGGACAAGTCGTACTTCAAGAAAAGCACCGGTGACGAGGCCGGCAATGCGCCGAAGAAGGGCGTCGTGACCAGCAAGATCACGGGCAAGGTGTTCTTCACGGTGTGGTCGATGGACGTGAAGGTCGAAGGAGAGAATGTCGTTCGCAACCTCGATCTCGCAACGCACAACCATGGCTCGATGCCGGGCAACTCGCCGCCCTGGGTCTACACCGACACCGTCGGCACGTCGGTGGGCATCACGGACGATCCTTGCAAGAAGACGCGTGACAACGCCAAGAGTGCCTGCGAGGAGGGCTACCAGAAGAACGTTCGCACGAAGGGCAAGCAGAAGGGCACCGTGAACATGGCCGGCGCCAAGCGGGAGATGTGCAAGGATCCCTGCAAGGAAGCCATGAAGTGCGTACTGGCGCCGTTCGCCTATGGCTGCTGCGACGACGATGAAGGCAACGCGAAGACGCCTCACCACCTGGTTGAAGTGCATTGCTTCACCGAGATCGGGGGGCGCGACGAAGGCCGGGTGATGTCCGAGTTCACCGGCTACGACGACACGAAGGCGCCGTGCGTGTGCGCCTCGGGCCCGCGCCATGACAAGGAGCACGGCGCCTGCCATGCCATCCAGGGCCAGTACGAGGCGGCCTACAACCAGCACGCGCGCAACGTCCCGTTGAGCAGCGGCGTCTCGAACTGGAACTACGGCGAAGCCCGCAAGGCCGGCGTCGTCGCCATGATGCTGGTCTTCCCCGACTGCGACCCCGATTGCACGGAAGCCCAACTGGACAAGTACCACAAGGCCAAGAACCCGGACGGACCGGGTGTCGACGACTCGACACCCGTTCGCTCCGACCTGGTGAACCGGTCTGCTGGCGACCTGACGTCCCGCCAGCAGGGCCAGCTCAATTCCAGCATCCTTTTCTCGATGATCCGAAGCGGCTTCTGAAACCCCTCGATCCAACATCATGAACAAACCACCGATCAGCTTCGGCCACGGCAGCGCCGAAAACGCATCGATCGTCCGCGTCATTGCCCACATCGGCGAAGGCCGCGATGCCATTCCGGCCCTCGCGCATTGGGACGGCCAGGCCGGCAAATGGGGCCTGTTCCCGATGAAGTGGATCCCCAACCGCGTGGCGACCCTGCGCGGGCCCAAGCCTTGCGCATTTGCGCTCGGGACCGAAGGCACGGTGGGCCTCGGGCACGGCGACTACCGCGAAGAGCAGATCGATGCGTCACCCGCGGGCACGCGTGCGCGTGGCCCGATGCGCGACATCCGCGTGATCGGCGACACGGTGTTTGCCGCCGGCATGGGGCGCCAAGTCTATCGGCGCACGGCGGGAGCCTGGGTGCGCATCGACGAGGGCGTGGTCGCGCCGCTGGGCGAGATCGCCGTGAGCGGCTTCTCGTCGATCCACGGCAGTTCACCCGATGACCTGTGGGCCGCCGGCATGATGGGCGAGATCTGGCACCGTGATGCGCAGCGCTGGACGAAGCACGACAGCCCGACGAACCTGATGCTGCATCGCGTGGTGGTGGTGTCGCCGAGCGAGGCCTACGCAACCGGCCAGAAGGGGCTGGTGCTGCGCTTCGACGGCGCCGGCTGGAACATGGCCGCGAGCGATGCCTCGATCGGCAACCTGTGGGGTGCCGAATGGTTCGAGGGCGCCCTCCATGTCTCCTCCGAGCAAGGCATCTTCCGCCTGCACAACGGCGCGCTGGATCCCGTGGCGGTCGATGGCGTGAAGAGCTTCGGCCATCTCGACGCCGTTGACGGCGTGCTCTGGTCGTTCGGCACCGGGAAGCTCGCCTTCACGACCGACGGCAAGGCATGGCAGTCGCTCCCGCCGCTGATCTGAGCATGTCCGCCGTTCCGATCGTCATCCAGCAGCACCACGAGGTCGCAGTCTCGCTGCGCCACACGCGGTCGGTGCTGGTGCGCGCGCCGCACCTGCGCCTGAATCGCCTGGCGCGGCTGGACGAGCGCATCGCGGCCAGCCTCGACGGCCTGTCGCTGGCCGGCGGCGAAGGCGAGCGCCTGAGCCGGATCGGACTGGAAGACCCGGGCTCCGGTGCAATGTTCGCCGCGACGGTCCTCGCCCTCGAGAGCCGCAACACGGTCTGGCTGGCCCAGTTGCTGGCGCTGGCCGAGGCCGAGCCGGCGTCGCGACGCGGCCTGGTGTCGGCCTTCGGATGGGTCAGCGCGCCGACACTGCGCGGCATCACGCGATCGCTGCTCGACTCCGGCCAGCCGATGCATCGCCGCGTCGGAATGACGGCATGTGCCATGCACGGGGTCGATCCCGGCACGTCGCTGGACGAAGCGCTCGCATCGACGCAGCCGGAGGACGTCGCCCACGCACCGGCGGTGGCTGCGGCGATCGGCCGCATCGACCTGCTGCCCGCCTGCCTGCGCCTGTTGAACGGCGTCCCCCTCGAAGCGGCGTTCCCCGCCGCGCGGGCAGCGCTTCTGCTGGGTGATCGCGGTTCCAGCCTGCAAGTGTTGCAGGCGCTGTCGGTGGATGCCGAGCACCCGAGCCGCGCCGAGGCCATCGACCTCTGGCTGCGAGTCGTCGATCCGCAACAGGGACACGATCTGCTGCGCCTGCTCGCCAAGGAGCCCTCAATGGCACGACTGCTGATGCGTGGCATCGCCGCTGCCGGCGACACCCAGTTCGTGCCCTGGCTGATCCGCCAGATGCACCAGTTGCCGCTGGCCCGCAAGGCGGGCGAGACGTTCAGCACATTGACCGGCCTCGATCTCGCGGCGCTGGACCTTGAACGCAAGCCGCCGGAGGGTGCCGAATTCGGCCCCAACGACGATGCAGCCGATGACGCCGTCGCGCTCGACGAAGACGATGGCCTGCCATGGCCGGACCCGCAGCGCATTGACGCTTGGTGGCAGTCCCAAGGCGCCAGCTTCGCCGGCGGCACGCGCCATTTCATGGGTGGGTCGGTGTCGGCGGCACACTGCCTGTCGGTGCTGCGCAGCGGTTTCCAGCGTCAGCGTGCGGCAGCCGCGCAGCACCTGTGCTTGCTGAATCCGGGCACGCCGTTGTTCAACGTCGCGGCACCTGCGTGGCGACAGCAACGGCTGCTCACCTCGATGGCTCCCCGAAGCTGAACTGGCGCAGTGCCCAGGCCTGACAAGCCCCATGCAATACTCGCCGCGCCCCCTCGCGCGGCCCGCCAGAACACCCAGGGAGAACCGATGCCACCCATCGACGCCAAGCTGATCCTCGCCATCCTCGGCCCGGCCTTCCTCGCGCTCGGCCTCGCACGCTGGCTCGCCGCCGGCCGCGTGATCCCGCAGGCCAAGGCCTGGCTGCTGGTCGGCGCGATCTTCTCGGCGGTGGCCACGTGGTTGTGGTGGCAAGCACTTTCTTCACACGGATGACGGGGTGAAGCGGTTCTGATCCGGCCCCGGGTCGGGGCACAATCTGCCGTTCGCCCCCAGCGGCGCCGCTCCCACCCGGGCGGCATCCCGGCTGCCGGGCTCCGCTCACTTCGACTGAAGATGGAACGCATGATCGCAACCACTGATCGCTCGGCACCGTCCCGCCTCGCCGGCACGGCTGCCCTGATGTCGGCGCTGGTCGCGGCGCTGGCGCTGTCGGCCTGTGCCACCAAACCGGCCGACCCACCCCCGGAACCCGCCGCCACCACGCCTGCGGCGCCGGCCCCCGCCCCCGAACCCCCGCCCCCGCCGACCCCGGCGATGCAGGCGCAGGCCCAGAAGGTCGCGCAGAGCGTCGTCGAGTTGCTCGAGGGCGGCAACGAAGAGCAGGCCCGCGCCGAGCTGCAGCGGGCGCTGAGCCTGGACCCCGCCAACAAGCTGGCGCTGAACCTGCAGAAGCAGATGACCGAGGACCCGCAGGCCACGCTCGGCCGCGAGTCGTTCCCGTACGTGGTGCGCTCGGGCGACACGCTGTCGCGCATCGCCGGCCGCTTCCTCGGCGACATCTACGCGTTCCACATCCTCGCGCGCTACAACAACATCAAGGTGCCGCGCCAGGTGGGCGAAGGCACGACGATCCGCATCCCCGGCAAGGCGCCCCCGCCGGAAGTGGCTCGCCCGACCCGGCCGGTGCCGACCAAGCCCGAGCCCGCGCCGGAGCCGACGCCGGCACCGCCGCCGGTCGCCGCCGCCCCGGTGGCACCGGCCGAGCCGTCGGCCGGCGAAAAGGCCTTCCGCTCGGCAGAAGCATCAGCCAAGGCCGGCAACCTGGAACGCGCACTGGCCGACTACAAGCAGGCCGCCAGCCTGGGCGTCGCCGCCGCCGGTCCGAAGGTGGATGCCACCAGCAAGCGGCTGGTCGACACCCATTCGCGCAATGCCCGCTCGGCGCTTGCGCGCCAGGACCTGGACGGCGCGATCAAATCCTGGGACAAGGTGCTCGAGCTCGAGCCGGCCAACGAGACGGCCAAGCTCGAAAAGCAGAAAGCCCTGCGGCTGAAGGAAAAGGTCAACGCCCTCTGACCGGGAGGAGCGGCCGGCCTGCGATGTAGGAGACGGCTTACGCCCGCACGGCGTGCCGTCCGATTTTCGTGGCCGACCGGGCCGGGGAACCTTGGGCCACCAAGGAGGACACCCCATGACGCAAGAAGCCCAGATCATCGGCAAGGTCGAATACCGCGAAGGCGACGGCCAGCCGATCGAGATCCGCCCCGGCCCGATCGAGGTCGAGACCACCCTCACCGACGCCACGCTCAGCTGGGTCGACGGCGACACGCACGGCTCCACCGCGATCCCGATCGGCGATTTCCAGCGCTACGTCGCGCGCGGCACCATCGAGCTGAAGCACGAGACGGTCTGAACCTCCGAGCGTCGCGCATAGAGTTCGAGCAGCACCTCGCTGACGTTGCCGAGCAGCAGCCGCGCGACACCCTCCGCATAGAAGTTGAACTGCGTGCTGACGCGGTAGCGTGTGCGCATCGCGAGCCGGGTGCCGCCGCGCTCGGGCTGCAGTTCGAACGCCGTGTCGAGCAGGTCGAAGTACAGGCCACCGATGCGCACGTGGTCGTCCAGCGCGCCGGCGGGCACCGAATCGGCGGCGAAGCGGTAGGTCCACGCGATGCGGCGGGCCGGCTGCCACTCGGTGATGTCGCCGTCGAAGTGGATGCCCTTGCCCATCCGGAAATGCTGCACGCGCTGCCCGGCCGCCCCGGTAACGCCCGATTGCGGCGGCGGCACGCCGATGCGGTACGCCCAGCCGCGCGCGACCTCGTCGGCCCGGATGTCGGGCAGCTGCGTCAGTTGCTGCCACACCGCCGCCGGCGGCGCAGCGATCCACAGGCTGCGTTCGACCTGGCTGTGCTCGTCCTGCAGCACGGTGCCGGGCACCAGGGCGCCCATCAGCAAGGGCAGCACGCCGGCGGCGTACAGCGTCGGCCGCGGCCAGCCCGAGACACGGCAGGCGATGCCCATCAGCAGGCCGCCGAGGCTGCCCAGCACTCCGAACAGCGGCGCGATGACGATCGCGCAGATCAGCCCCTCGATGTTGATCAGCAGCGTGCCAACGACGAACAGCGCGGTGGCGAGGAACGGCGCGCCGAGGTAATACAGCCATGAGCGCCGGTGCTCGCGTTCGGCCACGTAGACGGTGACCATGCCCACTGCGATCGGCGCGAGGAACACGAAGGCGCCCGCCATCGCGGACCAGTGCCCGCCAGCCACGCCGGAGAACACCAGCCGCAGCGCGATGCCGGCCAGCGCCCCGGCCAGCACCGGCCAGCGGTAGCGGAAGGGGAGATGATCGGCACTCATCGCGTGTGCGAGATCCACAGCAGCACCGCGAGCACGCCGATCGTCAGCTTCTGCAGCAGCGAGACGGCGTGCGCGAAGCGGCCGCGCAGGTCGATGCGCGGCTCGGGCGGGCTGATGCGCAGGCCCTGCGCCAGGGCCGTCGGCGGGCGGCCCAGCAAGGCCGGCAGCGCGTTCACGGCCGGCACGCTGCCGCGCTCCAGCAGGCGCATCGTCTCGGGGCTGAAGGCCTTCTGCGGCAGCAGCTGCGCCACACGGGCCGCGAGCTTCATCAACGGCATCGGCACCGGCAGCCACAGCGGCCGGCCCAGGCCGAGCGCCGCGCGGTAGGCGGCCAGCATCTCGCGGTAGCTCACGCTCTCGGGGCCGCCGATCTCATGCACCACGCGCAGCGTGCCGCGCTGCTCGACCAGCCGGGCGATCGCCTCGGCCAGCTCGTAGACGTGCAGCGGCTGCAGCCGTTGCGCACCGCGCCCCGGCAGGCTCACGATCGGCAGCGCCGCGAGTGTCGCGAACAGCGCGGCGCTCGCGCTGCGCGGCCCGTAGACCAGCGACGGCCGTAGCACCGCCCAGTCGATCGGCAAGGTCGCGAGCAGGTCGTCGGCGAGCAGCTTGCTGTGCAGGTATGCGCTGACTATGCCCGCGGGGCCGACGCCGAGCGCCGACACCTGGATCACCCGCCGCACACCCGCGAGCGCCGCACCGCGGAACAACTCGATCGGCCCCTGCGCATGCACGCGCTCGAAGCGCTGCCCGCGCGAAGGCACCAGGATGCCGACGCAGTTGACCACCGTGTCGACCTGCGCCTCGCGCAGCCGCGCGGCCCAGTGCTGCGGCGACACCGGGTGGGAGAAATCGAGCGGCCAGTGCTCGCGCGCCGCGCCCGGCCGGCGCGAGGCTTCGATCACCTTGTGGCCGCGCGCACGCAGCGCATGCACGACCGCTGCACCGATGCAGCCGGTCGATCCGCAGACGAGGACCTTCATGATGGACTCCTTGAGAAGCAGCAGCGCGCCGGCGCCGCGGCATCGAACGCGCGTACCGCCTCGGGTTCGAGCGCCTGCAGCGCGGCGCGGGGCGGCAAGCTGGCCGGCAGGCTGATGTCCCACACGAGGCCGGCCCGCTGCAGCGCGCACAGCACCCACCAGCCCGGATCGGCCTGGCCGGGGTACAGCCCGAGGCGGGCCGAGCCGGGAAACGCGTGGTGGTTGTTGTGCCAGCCCTCGCCGAAGGTGATGAGGCCGCAGCCGCGCACGTCGTGGCCTTGCACGCCGGCGCCGTCGACATGCCAGCTGCGGTGGCCGGTGCGGTGCGCGAAGTGGCCGACCATCCAGTGCCCGGTGAGGCCGACGACGCAGCGCAGGCACACGCCCCACAGCACCCAGCCGATGCCGCCGAGCGCGAAGAACAGCAGCGCCCACGGCAACTGCTGCAGCAGCCAGTGGCGCTCGAGGGCCATCAGCACACGGTCGTTCGCGAGGTGCGCCGGCAGCTCGAAGCGCGGCGGCCGGGCGAGGCGCAGCTCGCAGTGCAGCTGCCACCACGCGTCGACGAAGAAGCTGCGGCGGTGCGCGAAGAAGTCGTGGCAGCGCGGCTGGCGCTGCGCCCAGTCGCGCAGGTCGTGCGTGCGCATCATGCCGGCCGGGCCGGCCATGCTGACCAGCACGCCGAGGTAGACCAGCACGCGTTCGAGCCACAGCGGGCAGGCATACGCGCGGTGGATCAAGCGGCGGTGCATGCCGAGCGAGTGGCCGAGGCACAGCGTGACGGCGCTGCTCGCGAGGAACAGCGCGAGCCCGCTCCAGCTGGCGTAGCGCGTGACGGCCAGCACGCCGCCGGCGAGCATCGCGAACCACCACAGCGAGCGCTGCGGCGCCCACGCGACGCGGCCCTCGACCGCGCTGCATCCCTCCGTGGCGTGAACCGTGGTGACCTCGTTGCGCATGGCCGCCTCACTCGCCGCGGTGGGTGCGGCAGGCGCCATCGCGGCAGGCCTGCATGCGTGCCGCCATCCGCGCCGCACGGACCCGCCGGATGCCGCGCACCAGCGGTGCGCTCGCTCGCGAGATCGCCTGGCGATGGCGTGCGAACCACCGGTAGCCCAGTTCGAACGCAGGCTGCAACGGCGCCCAGCCGACCGGCTTCAGCACCCAGCCGAGACCGACGGCCTCGTAGGCCAGCCGCAGCACCTGCACGCCGTGCAGCACCCGGCCGTCGGCCGCGACGGCGTGGATCTCCTCGTTCATCGCCTGCAGCGTGATGCCATACGGTGTCGGGTCGAAGCCTTCGGCGCTGATGTCGACGAAGGCCAGGCGGCCCGCCGCATTGCGCTCCCACAGGTGGTCCATCTCCAGCGAGCACACCGGGCAGGCGGCGTCGTAGAGCAGCGTCATCGGGTACAGGGCGTTGTTCATGGCAGATCGCTCCGTCAGTAATTTCTGTCTTTAGAGAAATTAATCGGCAAAAAATTTTGAGATCAGGGCCCGAGCAACTGCGCGGGGTTGATCTCCTCGGGCGCCGCGTTGCCGTCGCGGCCCAGCAGCTTCTTGATCTTCGCGCCGAGCTTCAGCACCTTGGTCAACGTGTCGGTGTCGAGCTTCAGCATCTCGTCGCTCCACGCCGTCAGCGTGACCAGCAGTTCCTGCGTCTCGCGGATGCGCAGGCGCGCTTCGGCCGGGTCGCGGCTCAGTGCCGGATCGGCCAGCAGCTCGTTCAGCACCTCAATGGTGGGCGCGATCTCGCGGCGTTGGCGCTCACGCACCACGGTGCGCAACAGCTCCCACACCTGCGTGGAGGTCTCGAAGTGATCGCGCCGGTCACCGGCCAGGTGCACGAGCTTGATCAGGTTCCAGCCCTGCAGCTCGCGCAGGCTGTTGCTGACGTTCGACCGCGCCACATCGAGCGTGTCGGCGATCTCCTCGGCATGCATCGGCCGGCCGGTGATGAACAGCAGCGCGTGGATCTGCGCCACCGTGCGGTTGACACCCCAGCGCGTGCCCATCTCGCCCCAGTGCAGGACGAATCGGGACAGGGTCGGAGACAGGTTCATGGAGCGGACTCTAGGGTTGTCGAATATTTCTGTCAAGACAGAAATAAAGAAATCCCGGACGACACGATCCAGCCTTCGAGCGGATCGGCATCCGCCGGCCGGCCGAAGCCCGCCTGCCCGGCCGCCCAGGCGGCCTGCATCAGGCACAGCACGGCATCGAGCCGATCGCCCGACGCATCGGCCACCAGCGCATCGCGCTGCGCGTGCGACAGGCGCAGCCGCAGGCCGAGGCGCGAGCGGCCCTGCTCCAGCGCATCGAGCAGGTCCTTGCGGGCGATCAGGCGATCGGGCGTCTGCCGCGCCTTGTCGTCGGCCTTGTACGAGCGGCGGCCGATCAGCTCGCGTGCCAGCAGGCCGGGGTAGCCCTCGAGGGCGACGCGCTGCGCATCGCCCGGATGCAGCCCGGGCAGGTCGACACCGGCGTCGATCAGCAGCGGCACGCCGGCATGCAGCATGTACGCGACCGGCGGGTTGACCCACTTCATCGACGGCGACGAGCCGGCTGGGCCATCGGCCGCGCGGTGCGCGAACTTCGCGCCCACCGGGCGGGCATCGCAGAACGCCGCGAAGCGCGTGCGGATCTCGTCGCGCGACAGGCCGGCATAGTGGCGCATCAACGGCAGCCAGTCCATCGGCCAGCCGAGCGCCTGCACCAGCTCGCGCGGCAGGCCGAACGGGAAATCGAAGGCAGCGAGCCACGGGCCGGGCGTGCGCAGCCACGCGGCGAAATCATCGAAGCTCTCGTGCGTGTCGACACGTTCCAGCCGCACGACATTGCGCGACGCCTGGCCGCGCGCCACGGTGATCGGCTTGCGGCGCGTCGGCCGGCTGGTGAAATCAACGCCGGCGAGGTGCCAGTCCGGGAGAGAAGCAGAGGTCATTGGGGTGCCGGTACAGTCGAGCCCACACTCTAGCGATCTCCCATGGCCGACACCCCTGCCGACAAGTCCACGCCCTCGCCTTCTTCACGCGAGGAATCGAAAGAGCGGGACACGAAAGAGCGGGAGCCGAAGGAGCGCCTGGTCACCACCGAACACCGCACGATGGTCGGCAAGCGCAGGCTGGACTACAGCGTGACCTGCGGCACCGTCGTGCTGCGCGAGGACGAGCAGCGCGACGGCCAGCGCAGCGCCGACAAGCCGCGCGCCAGCCTGTTCTTCGTCGCCTACACGCTGAAGGGCGCGAAGCCCGAGACGCGGCCGGTCACCTTCAGCTTCAACGGCGGGCCGGGCTCGAGCAGCGTATGGCTGCACCTGGGCATCCTCGGGCCGCAGCGGGTCGTCACCGACGAGATGGGCAACGCGCCACCACCGCCCTATGCGCTGACCGACAACGAGCACACGCTGCTGACCGACAGCGACCTGGTCTTCATCGACCCGGTGGGCACCGGCCATTCGCGCATGGTCGAGGGCGAGAAGGTGACCGAGTTCCACGACTACCAGCGCGACCTCGATGCGGTGGGTGAGTTCATCCGGCTGTACCTGGCGCGCTACGGCCGCTGGGGCAGCCCGAAGTACCTGATCGGTGAAAGCTACGGCACGACGCGCGCGGCCGGCCTCTCGCTGCACCTGCAGGACAAGCACGACGTGTTCCTGAACGGGGTGATGCTGGTGTCGCTGGCGGTGGACCTGCAGACCTTGCACTTCGACCACGGCAACGAGCTGCCCTACCCCTTGTTCCTGCCGACCTATGCGGCCACCGCCTGGTACCACCGCGCGCTGGCGCCGGCGTTGCAGAAGAAGCCGCTGGCCGAGGTGATCGCCGCGGCCGAGGCCTTCGCGCTCGGCGACTACACGGTGGCGCTGATGCAGGGCTCGGCGCTCGACGCGAAGGCGCGCCAGCGCATCGCCGAGCAGGTGGCGCTGTACAGCGGGCTGAGCACCGCGTACGTGCTGCGCTGCGACCTGCGGCCGCGCGAGTTCCGCTACTTCAAGGAGCTGCTGCGCGAGCGTGGGCAGACGGTGGGCCGGCTCGACAGCCGCTTCCTCGGCATGGACCGCGACGATGCCGGCGAGGAGCCCGAGGGCGACCCGGCGATGAGCAACCTGCTGGGCGCATATGCGACCGGCATCAACCGGCTGCTGAAGGACACGCTGAAGTTCGAGACCGACGCGCCGTACGTGGTGCACGCGCCGATCTGGGACAAGTGGGGCTGGAAGGATTTCGCGGGCAAGTACGTGAACGTCGGCGGCAGCCTGCGGCGCGCGATGCATGCGAACCCTGCGATGCGGGTCTACGTGGCGAGCGGCTACTACGACCTCGCGACACCGCATGCCGCGGGCGACTACACGCTGAGCCACCTCGGGCTGCGCGAGCCGCTGCGCAAGAACATCAGCGTCAGCTACTTCGAGGCGGGGCACATGATGTACATCCACCAGCCGTCGTTGAAGCGGATGGCGGGGGAGTTGCGGGCGTTCGTGAAGGGGTGAGGCTCACCCCGTCGCCAACCCCACCACCCCGGCGGCAATGCACGCCGCCCCCGCGATGCGCGTCCCGCGCTCGCCCTCGCCCAGCAGCCGCCCGCCGAGCAGCGCGGCGAACAGCATCGACACCTCGCGCGCCGGCGCCACATGCGACAGCGGCGCCAGCCGCGCCGCATACAGCACCAGGATGTAGCCGAACGGGCTGACCACCGCCAGCACGAGCGCGTGGCGCCACAGCGCACGCGCCGATTCCATGAAGGCCTCGGGCCGCCGCAGCGCGCCGGGCAGCATGAACGGCACCCGCGCGAGGTTCCCGAAGTAGTCGATCAGGATCGGCGAGATCAGCATCACCTTCACCGAGTAGCCGTCGATCAGCGTGTACAGCGCGATCATGCAGCCGGTGGCCGCGCCGTAGCCCAGGCCCGCCATCACGCGCTGGCGCTGCACCGGGTCGTGCGCGCGCGCCCACAGCGACGGGCCGCCGGCGATCAGGAACACGCCGCCGGTGACCGCGAACACGCCCAGCACGCCGCCCAGGCTCATGTGCTCGTCGAGCAGCAGCAGCGCGCCGAACGAGCTGATCAGCGGCCCGGTGCCGCGCGCCACCGGGTACACCACCGTCAGGTCGCTCGCCGCATAGCCGCGCAGCAGCACGTTGAAGTAGACGAGGTGCGCGATGCCGCTCGCGAAGATCAGCGCCCATTCCTTCCAGCCCCACAGCGGCACCGCATCCCAGGCGGCCCAGATGCCGACCGGCGCCCACAGCACCAGGATCATCAGGCTGCACAGCAGTGCGAAGCGGCTGTCGCCGCCGGCCTTCTTGGCGACCAGGTTCCAGGCGGCGTGCAGCAGGGCGGCGATCAGGACGAGGCAGAGCGCGGTCAGGGACATGGGGTCGCAGGCGGGGCGAAACCCCGCATTGTCCGTCGTCGGGCCCGGATGCCCGACGTCGTGCGATCACCCCCGCGACGCCGCCACCCGCATCGTCACGAACTCCTCCGCCACCGTCGGGTGGATGCCGATCGTGCGGTCGAGCTGCGCCTTCGTCAGCCCCGCCTGCACCGCGACCGCGAAGCCCTGCAGCACCTCGCCGGCATCGCCGCCCACCATGTGCGCGCCCAGCAGCCGGTCGCTCGCATCGTCGACCACCAGCTTCAGCAGCGTGCGCTCGGTGCTGCCGCTCAGCGTGTGCTGCAGCGGCTTGAACTCGCTGCGGTAGATGCGCAGCACGCCGTGCCGCGTGCGCGCCACCTCTTCGCTCAGCCCCACCGTCGCGGCCTGCGGGTGCGTGAAGATCGCGGTCGGCACCGTCGCGTAGTCGAGCGCCGGCCGGCGGCCCTCGCCGAACAGCCGGTCGATCAGCACCATCGCCTCGGCCAGCGCCACCGGCGTCAACGCCTTGTGGCCGACCAGGTCGCCCAGCGCATGCACCGACGGCACGTTGGTCGTGAAGCCCTCGTCCACCGGCACCGTGCCGTCCTCGTTGACCTTCACGCCCACCTCGGCCAGCCCCAGGCCGCGGCTGCGCGCGCGCCGCCCGGTGGCGTGCAGCACGGTGTCGGCCTCGAGCACGCTGTCGTCGGCGAGCTGCAGGCGCTGCACCTCGCCACGCCGCTCCACCGCGGCGATGCGCGACTCGAGCCGGATGTCGATGCCCTTCTTGCGCATCTCGGCGGTGACGAAGCGCGCCATCTCGCCATCGAAGCCGCGCAGCAGCTGCGGCCCGCGGTGCAGCAGCGTCACCTTCGAGCCCAGCCCGTGGAAGATCGATGCGAACTCGCAGGCGATGTAGCCGCCGCCCACCACCACCAGCCGCTTCGGGAACGGCGACAGGTCGAACATGTCGTCGGAGCTCATCGCCCATTGCGCGCCCGGGCCCTCGATGCGCAGCGGCTCGCCGCCGGTGGCCAGCAGGATGTGCCGCGCGGTGAAGCGCTGCTCGTGCGTCGTCGTCTTCACCGCCACCGTGTGGGCATCGAGCAGCTTGGCCCAGCCGCGCACCAGCTGCACGTTGGCGCCGCGCAGCAGCTCGGCATACACGCCGTTCAGCCGCGCGATCTCGGCACCACGCCGCGCCTTCAGCACGTCCCAGTCGAACTCGGGCTCGGCCAGCGTCCAGCCAAAGCCGCGCGCCTGCGCGAAGGCCTCGTGGTAGTGCGCCGCGTAGCTGTACAGCTTCTTCGGGATGCAGCCGAGGTTCACGCAGGTGCCGCCGAGCGCGCTGCCCTCGGCCAGGATCACCTTCGCGCCGAGCTGCGAGGCCATGCGGCTCGCCCGCACGCCGCCGCTGCCGGCGCCGATCACGAACAGGTCGCAGTCGTAGGATGCGTCAGCTGTCACTGTCATGCGAAGGCTCCCTCTCTCTTTGTTCGCCATCATCCATCAGTGCCTGCAGCGTAGCGAGGCTGTCGGCCTCATGCAAAGGCTTGTCGCTGCGGATCCGCAGCATGCGTGGAAACCGCACGGCGATTCCGCTCTTGTGGCGCGGGCTCGCGTTGATGCCCTCGAAGCCGAGCTCGAACACCAGCGTGGGCCGCACGCTGCGCACCGGCCCGAACTTCTCGAGGGTCGTCTGTCGGATGATGCGGTCAACCTCGGCGAATTCGCCATCGCTCAAACCCGAATAGGCCTTCGCGAAAGTCACCAGCTGCAGCGCGCCGGCCTGCGCCGGCTCGCGCCGGGCGATCGCCTCGACCACCGCCTGCGCCTCGGCCGCATCGGCCGGCGGGCGGCTCCACACCGCGAAGGTGTAGTCGGTGTAGATACTCGCGCGCCGCCCATGCCCGGCCTGGGCGTAGACCAGCACCGCGTCGACGCTCAGCGGGTCGATCTTCCACTTCAGCCAGGTGCCGCCCGCCAGCCCCTCCTGCTTGCGCCGGCCGCTGCCGTACTGCGCCTCGGCATGCTTGAGCATGAAGCCCTCGACGCCCCGCGCCCGCGATTCCTCGCGCAGCGCGGCCAGCGCCGCCCAGCTGTCGCGCTGCTCGACGGGTGACACCCGCATCGTTCGCCCTGCGGACGCAGCTTCGAGCAATGCACGCCGCTCGCGCTGCGGCTTGCTGCGCAGGTCGACGCTCTCCCACTCGAGCAGGTCATACGCGATGAAGCTGGCCGGCGCATCGGCCAGCACGCGCTTGGTCAGCGTCTTGCGCGCGATGCGCTGCTGCAGCAGGTTGAACGGCGCGGGCGTGTCGCCCTTCCAGACCAGGATCTCGCCGTCGAGCACCGTGCCGTCGGGCCACTCGCGGGCCAGCGCCACGACCTCGGGAAAACGCTCGGTGACGAGCTCTTCGCCGCGCGACCAGATCCAGGTCTCGCCGCCGCGCCGCACGATCTGCGCCCGGATGCCGTCGTACTTCCATTCGACCAGCCAGTCGCCCGGCGCACCGAGCCGCGTGTCGAACTCGGGCGGCAGCCCCTCGACGGCATGCGCGAGGAAGAACGGATACGGCTGGCCGAGCGGCGCGGCCCCTTCGCCCTCCCCCGCGACCAGCGCCGCGAAGCGCGCCGCATCGGGCGTCTGCTTCGCATCGGTCCAGCCCATCATGCGCTGCGCGAGCAGCTTCGCGTCGAGCCCGGCGTGCGCGGCGAGTGCGCGCTGCACCAGCAGCTTGCTGACGCCGACGCGGAAGCCGCCGCCGATCAGCTTGGTGAGCAGGAAGCGTCCGGTCGCGTCGAGTTCGTCCCAGTAGCCGGCGATGCGTGCCGCCTGCTCGGCCGGCGAGAGCCCGCGCAACGGCAGCAGGCGCTGCTCGACCCACTCGGCCAGCCCGACATCGCTCGCGTGCTGCGGCGCCGGCAGCACCAGCGCGATCGTCTCCGCGAGGTCGCCGACCGCCTGGTAGCACTCCTCGAACAGCCAGTCGCTGATGCCGGCGCGCTCGCAGGCCAGCGTGCGCAGCGTCGCGGTCGGCACCACCTGCCGCGGCTTGCCGCCGGACAGGAAGTACACCGCCCAGGCCGCGTCACCCGGCGCGGCTTCGGTGAAGTAGCTTTGCAGCGCCGCCACCTTGGCTGAGGTGGCCGTGGTGGCATCGAGCTCCGCGAAGAGGCGCGAGAAGCGCTTCATGCGGCAGGCTCCGGATCGGCCTGCGCACCCGGGTCGGCGGCATCGCTGCGCTCGTCGTCATACTCGGTGTGGAACGCACCGGCCTGCAGCCCCTGCTCCTGCAGCCAGCGCACCATCACCGCCTCGTAGCCGTGGGTGACGATCACGCGGCTCGCACCGGTCGCGGCGATCGCGCGCTGCAACCCCGGCCAGTCGGCATGGTCGCTCAGCACGAAACCGCGGTCGATCGAGCGCCGGCGGCGCGTGCCGCGCAGCTGCATCCAGCCGCTCGCGAACGCATCGCCGTGCTCGCCGAAGCGGCGCGTCCACGGCGAGCCCTGAACCGACGGCGGCGCGATCACCAGCGCACGTGCGAGGCTGGCCTTGTCGGCGACCTCGGTCACCAGTTGCGTCGGCGGCAAGGCCACGCCGGCCGCGCGGTAGGCCTGGTTCAGCGGCTCGACCGCGCCATGCACGACGATAGTCCCGATCGACGCATCGACCCCCGCCAGCAGCCGCTGCGCCTTGCCGAAGCTGTAGGCCATCAGCAGGCTCGCGCGGCCGGCCTCGGCATTGGCACGCCACCAGGCGTCGATGTCGGCGAACACCTCGCGCTGCGGTTGCCAGCGGTAGATCGGCAGGCCGAAGGTCGATTCGGTGATGAAGCAGTCGCAGCGCACCGGCTCGAACGGCGTGCAGGTGGCGTTGTCGTCGCCTGCGCCGCTGACGAAGTAGTCGCCCGACGCGACCCACACGCGGCCGCCGTGTTCCAGCCGCACCTGCGCCGAGCCGAGCACGTGGCCGGCAGGGTGCAGCGACAGCCGCACGCCGTGGTGCTCGATCGCCTCGCCGTAGGCGAGCGTCTGCAGCGTGATGTCGTCGCCGAGCCGCGCGCGCAGCACGCCCTCGGACGGTGCCGACGCCAGGTAGTGCGCATGCCCGCGCCGCGCATGGTCGCCGTGCGCATGCGTGATCACCGCGCGCTCGACCGGGCGCCAGGGGTCGATGAAGAAGTCGCCGGGCGGGCAGTACAAGCCCTCGGGCCGCTCGACCACCAGATCGTCCGCGGCCATCAGTACCGGCCGGTCTGCCCGGCGATGCGCAGGTAGACGTGTGCGCACCAGGCAACGAAGCCGCGCCGCAGCGTGCCGGCCAGCGTGCGCGGATGGGCGAGCTTGGGATCGATCTCGCGCGACTGCGCCACCGCGGCATCGAAGCGCCCGGCCAGCGAGCGGGCGAAGCCCTCGTCGCGCACGATCACGTTGGCCTCGAGGTTCAGCAGCAGCGACAGCGGATCGATGTTCGAGCTGCCCACCGTCGCCCAGTCGCCGTCGATCACTGCCACCTTGGCATGCAGGTAGGCCGGCGTGTACTCGTGGATGCGCACGCCATGCACCAGCAACTCGTCGTACAGCACGCGCGCGGCCAGCCCGGCGATGCGGTAGTCGAGCTTGCCCTGCAGCAGCAGCCGCACCGCCACGCCGCGGTCGGCCGCATCGCGCAGCGCGCGCCGGAACGGCCGGCCGGGGTAGAAGTACGGGCTGATCAGGTCGACGCGTTCGCGCGCGCTGCGGATCGCATCGATGTAGCTGCGCTCGATGGTGCGGCGCTGGCGCAGGTTGTCGCGCAGCACGAAGGCCGCGCGCACCGGCGGCAGCGCATCGGGGCTCAGCTGCAGGCCCCTGGCGCGCGGCATGCGCAGGCGGCGCATCAGCCGCTTGGCGCGCGCGATCGGCTCGGCGCTGCGCGCCAGGGCCACCATCTCCTCGCGGAAATCCTGGCCCAGGTCGGCACGCGTCCACACCGCGCGGATCGCCTGCTCGACCGGAGCCACCACCGGCCCGCGCACCTGCACCGCGAAATCGAGCCGCGGCTGCTCGGTCGCGCCGTGCACGAGGTCGATGCGGTCGTCGATCTGGTTGATGCCGCCGACGAAGCCGACCTCGCCGTCGACCACGCACAGCTTCTGGTGCAGCCGGCGCAGCTGGCCGGGCTGGAACCAGCTCCACCAGCTGGTGATGGGCCGGAACACCGCGAGGTCGACGCCGCCGTCCTCGAACAGCGGTTGCAGCTGCGGCAAGAAGGCGCGCGAGCCGAAGCCGTCGAGCACCACGCGCACCGCGACGCCGCGCGCGGCAGCCGCCAGCAGCGCCTGCGTGACGGCGGTGACGCTGCCTTCGTGCTGGTAGATGTAGGTCGCGAGCCAGACCTCGTGCCGCGCCGCGTCGATCGCGCGCACCATCGCCGGAAAGAGTTGATCACCGCCACTGAGCAGCTCGACCTGGTTGTCGCCGCAGAACAGCGCGCGCGGCAGCGTGCTCCACAGGTCGTCGGGCAGCGCAGGCTCGGCGCGATGGCGATGGCGGCGGCTCAAGGCAGCTTGCCTCCGCAGGCACGCAAGCCTGGAACGTTTCGGTCCGCACCGGCACTGAGCGAGATCGCCGTGCCACGGCTCAATGCATGGCTCATGTCATCGCTTCCATGATTTCCACCCCATCCGCCCACCGTTTCCGGACGCTCAGCCTGTCCGAAGCCGGCGCACGGCAACTCAGGGCAAACGGCAAGGAGGTCTCCGTGGTTCGCCATGAGCTCGCCGTGAGCCACGAGACCCTGGAGCACGCGCGCGCGGTCGGGCAAGCCAATCACTGGGCCCGCAAGCTGCTCTTCCGGGGCGTGGCCAACAACGCCCGGTTGTCGCACTGTGACAAGCGCGTGCGCGACCGTGCGCTCGACCTGCTCACCGCCGAGCTGGAGGAGATCCGGCTCCACTACAGCGACCCCTGGCAGCACCTCGTCGCCAGGTGCAGGGCCATTGCCCGGCACGGCATCGGCCATTGCCACGAATGCAGCGACTTGACCTTCCTGTACCTGGTCGCCACGTTGCCGGACTGCCAGATCGATCAAGCCACGTACCCCCACAGGGATCATGTGGCGACGCTGGTGCAGAGTGGCGCGCACGTGATTCGCTGCGACCCGTGGACGACGGTCGCCGTGCCGGTCCTGCAGGGGCATGGCAACAAGCGGCTCGACGTGGATCTGATGGCCGCCAACTTGAGCACCATGGGCCTCGGGAGCAACTTCGAGGCTGGAAAGATACTGCGCTCGAGCAAGGGCATCACGGCCCAGCAGCGGCGCATGCTGAGCAAGGCAGTGGCGGAGCTGGACAGCCTGACGCCCGCGGACTGCCTGAGCGACAAGGCCATCCTCGAAGCGACTGCGCCGGCCGGCACGAAACGCAGCGAGGCATCGATGGACCCCGGCACCGAGTGGCCGCTGTCGAAGCGACGGCCCGTCACGGCCCTCGTCCATGACGACGAGCGGCTCGACCTTGACTCCTACGGCGTGAACGAGTACTTCCATGCGCTCCTCAACCCGCTGCCGCGCCGGGGCGACACGCCCTTTCCTGCGGGCTGCTTCGACTTCGCCGATGCGATCGAGCGCCTTCTCGGCAACGATCCCCAGCCCTTGCTCGGTCTCGTCGAGCACCACGGCTTCGACCCGGACGCCGTTGTCCCACTGCTGGCCGAGCTGTTCGACCTGGCGATCTCCGACGAGCCCACGCGCCAGGACGCCGCACTCAAGCTGAAAGCCGCCTGGCCGGCCACCGCCGAAGCGATCAATTCGTAGTGCCATCGAGTTCGAGCTCCGCCACCAGCGGCAGGTGATCCGACATCCGCGCCCACGCCGCGCCGCGCGGCACCGAGGTGCCGGTGCAGCGGAAGCCACGCGTGTAGATGCGGTCGAGCGAGAACACCGGCATGCGCGACGGGAAGGTGCGCTGCGAGCTGATGCCGCGCCGCTCGGCGCGGTACAGCCCGAGCGCATGCATCGGCGCATCGAGCTTGCCGCCCCAGTCGTTGAAATCGCCGGCCAGCACCACCGGTTCGTCCGGCGGCACGTGGCTCGCGACGAATGCGCCGATGCGCTCCACCTGCCGCACGCGGCTCGAATGGATCAGCCCGAGGTGGGCCACGATCGCGTGCACCACCACCGCGTTCCAGTGCACCCGCACGTGCAGCAGCCCGCGCTGCTCGTAGCGGTGGTCCGACACGTCGTGGTGCCCGATCTCGTCGCCCATCGGCCAGCGCGACAGCAGCGCGTTGCCATGCTCGCCGCCGGGCGTGACCGCGTTGGTGCGGTAGGCCGCGTGGTAGCCGTCGGGCGCCAGGTACTCCGCCTGCGGCATGCGCGGCCAGCCGATGTGGGTGTCGGGGAAGCGCCTTGCCTCGCCATGGTGGAAGTTGCGCACCTCCTGCAGGAACACCATGTCGGCATCGAGCGCCTCGATGCCCAGGCCCAGGTTGTGGATCTCCAGCCGCTTGCGCGGGCCGACGCCGCGCACGCCCTTGTGGATGTTGTAGGTGGCCACGCGCAGCACGTGCGGGGGGTGGAGGGTCGATGGTGACGCGTTCATCGCGGGGAGCTTCCGAGGTCGAGGATGGCAGCAGCGTTGGTGCGGGAGAAGCAGCGCGCGGCGGCGTCGCGCCACGGCAGCCATTCGAAGCGCAGGTGTTCGTGCGGGCTCAGGCAGACCGGCGTGCCGCGATCGACCTCGAGCGTGAAGACATGTTCGGTGTTGTGGGTGACGCCCGGCGCGTAGCGGTGCGCCCAGGCCGGCAGGATCTCGTAGACGTTCTGCCGGCCGAGGTCGCGCAGCCGATCGGCCGGCACGGCCGCCGAGCCGATCACGATGCCCGTCTCCTCGGCGACCTCGCGCCGCGCGGTGTCGCGCAGCGGCTCGGCCGGCGACGCGCGCGAGCCGGTCACGCTCTGCCAGCCGCGCGACGCATCGTTGCGCTCCAGCAGCAGCACCTCGCGCTGCGGTGAATGGATCAGCACCAGCACCGACTCCGGCAGTTTCATGCCATGAAGGATAGCGGCTCGGCGCGGGCGGCCCGTGTCGGCAGATGCCTCGCCGCCGGGTCGGGCGAACGCCCGGCCCACAACGCCCGACGAGATCCATCCGCCGTACCGGCGAATCAGCCTCGTGTCCGGTCCCGACCGATCAAGCGCATGAGCGCCTCCTTTGCGTCCACGTGGTCGCCTGCGCTGCGGGACACGAGCGACACATGGGCATCGCCCAGGCCGTTCCTGTCCGCGTCACCCGCCTCGAGCTTGCCATCGGCATTGCTCATGAACGGTCTGGAGACCGGCTCGATCCGGACAGAAGCGCCACCACGCTCCGCCCACGTCGCGATGGCGGCAAGCTCACGGCTGCTCGCCAGCGCCTGCTTCCAGGCCTCAGTCTGGGTCGACGGATTCAGCACGACGACCTCGTCCGGGTGCAGCGCAGCCTGCCAAGCCAGCAGGTCACCCCACACTGTCGGATCGTGGAGGCATTGGGCCGGATAGTGGTATGCGCCGGCGAGACCGGTCCGGGAGTTGCGTCCGGCGATGAAAAGGCAGGAGTACAGCGTGGATGACAGCACGTTCAGCTGTTGGGCAATGAGGCCCTGTCCCATTTCGATGAAGACCCTGTGCTTGCTCAGTTTGCACCGCACTTCCTCGAGCACATCGGGATCGGCCCAGCCGGCCGTCAGCAGGGTCGCCTGCTGGCGGGGCAGCGCCATTCGCGCAGGCTGGCGCCGACCGAATTCCAAGGGCCGCCCTCCCGCTTCGGGTGGAATCCATGCTTGCACCCACGGTCCGGCGACGTCGCCCATCTCGCCTGTCCATTCGACCTGCGTGCCAAGCCATGTGTTGAACGTCAGCTCGACGTTGCATTCGCCGACATCGACGATGCACGTTTTCCAATCGGGACCCGTACCTGCTTCGCGAGAGGCTCGCAGCTCGATCGACCTGCCCTCGACGAGCGGCTGTTTCACCGACAGCCCGGCATCACCCATGTCACTTTCGCGACGATCGACATCGGTCGACCGTGGAGATTCCCGGGGCGATTCCCGGCGCTTGTTGCTGCGGATGGAGGTGGAACTGAACATGGTCGGACTTCTTTGGAACCCGGAAGTGGGAACCGAATGAGTCACTCGGCGGTGAGGCGGGTTCCACCTCGCGGCCAGACGAATGCAGCCGGGACGAGCGTCCGCGCCGCTTCCATCAGCCCGCGGGCGCTCAGCCCTTCACTTTCACCGCCACCGCCGGCGGCAGCTCCTTGGCCTGCAGCATGCGCACCTGCGTCACCAGGTGGTTGTGCGCATCGAGGAACGCCGCGGCGATCACCTTGCCCTCGTTGCTGTTGCTCCAGCCGGCGCCGGCCGCGCCGCCCAGCTTGCCGAGCACCAGGCCGCCCATGCCGAGGTCGGTGACGCGCACCGAGCCGGTCGACGCCGCCAGCTGCTCGGTGGTCTCGTTGTCGGTCAGCAGCAGCGCGACCTGCGCCTCTTTCAGCTTGACGCTGTCGGCCACGCCGACGAACTTGTTCAGCACCGGGATCATCCCGAGGATGCCGCCGATCTCGCGCCCGGCGTTCTGCTCGCTGAAGGTGAGGCTGGGCGTCAGCGTGTACTGCGCCTCGTAGCCCTTGCCCTTGGCCACCGTGCCGTTCTGACGCAGCACGCCGGCGTTCTTCAGCTCCTGCTCCTGCACCGTGGCGCGCAGCCCGGCCGAGCGGTCGACGACGCGGAAGCAGCCGCTCTGCTGCGCCAGCAGCCGGATCAGCGGCACCGGCGACTGCGGCAGGTTGTAGCCCGACACCGTCGTGTAGCCGTTGGGGTTCTCGACCAGCGCGAGCGTCGCGACGGGCGCATCGCACTTCACCAGCTCGCGCGCCGCGGCACTGGCACCCGCCGGCCCGGCCGACCCGGTCACCACCGACCCGCCCTGGCCGAGTTCGGCGCCCTGCTTGCCGCAACCGGCCAAAGACACGGCCAGCGACACCGCCAAGCACACCCGCAACGGGCCGCGTGCCGTGGAAGAACCTGCTCGATTCATGACCATCCTCTCGGCAAGCGCCGTGATTCGAAGCTGGGAATCATGCCAGCGCACAAAGGCTTACAGCGCAGGACAACACCCCGACCCGCCCAAGTGAGGGATCGGATGTTGCAAACGATCCCATCCCTCCGCCTCCACGTTGTCTCCACATTTGGTGGTCAATCTCACACCCTTCTTCAGCCCAGGGATCGAACATGACACCAGCAGCGTCGCCCTCCTTCGTGCGCACCTTCACCCTCTGGCTCGGCCTGTCATTGATGCTGCTGGCAGCGTGCGGGGGTGGAGGCGGAGCAGATGAGTCCGCCGGTGATGCGAGCCTGACCGCACCGGTCGACCTGCAGGTCACCCCGGGCAACGCGTCGGCGGCGCTGAGTTTCACCGTCACGACGCCGCGCGCCGACGTGCTCTTCCACGCCACCTGCATCGCCGGCAACTCGCAGGTGACGGTCAGCATGGTGTCGCACGCGACGGGCATCGAGCAGATGCAGGTCGCCGACCTGACCAACGACCTCGCGTACTCGTGCACCGTGACCGTCAGCGATGCGAGCGGCGCCAGCGCCGTGTCGCAGGCGGTGCCAGTGACKCCCACCGCCGCTGCGACCGCGCAGGCACCGACAGCCCCGACCGACGTGCAGGCCGCGGCCGCCGACACATCGGCCATCGTCAGCTTCTCGGCGCCCGTCGCCACGGTGCTCTGGTACACCGTCACCTGCCAGGGCACTGAACTCAACGCCTACAGCAGCGGCACCGCCAGCCCCATCCCCGTGCCGGGGCTGAGCAACGGCCAGCGCTACGTGTGCAGCGTCGTCGCCACGAACATCGTCGGCGACAGCCCGGCTTCGGCGCAGGTCGAGGTGACCCCGGTGGCGCCCGCAACGCCGCCGGCGGCCCGCCCTGACACGCCGACCGTTCTCGGCGCCATGCCATCGGACGGCGCCCTGTCGGTTGCCTTCACGCCGCCGGCCGGCATCGCCCTTCAGGCGACCTACCGCGCCACGTGTTCGGCGACCGGGATCGCGGTGACGGCAGAGTCCAGCGCCTCGCCGGTGTTCGTTTCGGGGCTGCAGAACGGCGCACCCTACACCTGCAGCGTGACGGTCAGCACCGCCGCCGGCACGAGCAACCCGTCAGCCACCGTCGGTGCCACGCCACGAACGGTGCCGGATGCACCGCGCGGGATCTCGGCAACGTCCGGCAGCGGCACCGCCACCGTGACGTTCGAGGCGCCCTCGTGGAACGGCGGGGCGACCATCCAGGGATACCAGGTGCGCTGCCAGGCCGAACAACACGAGGCCCGCGTCKACACGGCCTCCGCCGGCACGGTGGTCGTCGCCGGTCTGGCGAACGGCACAGCGTACGGCTGCAGCGTCACCGCCCGCAACGATGCCGGCAGCGGCCCGGCGTCGACGCCGTCGATGGAGGTCACGCCGCTGGCGTCGGTGCCGGTGCCGGGCGCCGAGCCGGCGCCTGTCGCACCATCGCTCATCGGTGTGAGCGCGGGCAACGCGCTGGCGATCGTCGACTTCGCCCCGGGTGCCCCTGACGCGTCCATCCTTGACTACACCGCCACCTGCACGACACGTGATCTGCCGAAGGCCAGCGCCAGCGCCACGAAGGCGGCCTCGCCGATCACCGTCAGCGGCTTGTACAACAACAGGCTCTACGATTGCATCGTCACAGCGCGCAATCAGAGCGGCGACAGCCCGGCGTCCCCGAGTCTCGAGGCGACACCGCGACCGGCAAATCCCCAGGCGCCGGAGTTGTTGTATGCAGTGCCCGCCAACGCATCGGCCGTGCTGCGGTTCACGCCGCGCCCGGACAACGGTTCGCCGATCCTCCACTACGACGCGAGCTGCGGCGATCGGAGTGTTGTGGGCTCGGGCTCGCCGATCACGGTCGACGGGCTGACGAACGGCCAGCTCTATGCGTGCACGGTCACGGCCACCAACGAGGTGGGGCCCAGCGAGAGTTCGAACGCCCTGCCGGTCAGACCCCTGACCACGCCGGACCCAGTGCAGGAGCTCGCCGCCCAGCCGGGCGACGGCAGCGTGACGCTCAGCTTCAGCCCACCCGCGAGCAATGGCGGCGGCGAGCTCTCCCCCTATTCCGCCAGCTGCACCGACGGCAAGGGCACGAGCACATCCGTCCTCGCCGCGAGTTCCAGCGTCCGCTCGATCGCGATCGTCGGCCTGAGTAACGGTGTCAGCTACACCTGCACGGTGACGGCCACCAATGGCGCCGGAAACAGCACGGCCAGCCTCGTGGCGATTCCCAATGCGTCGCTGCCCGCCGCACCGACCTACACGCTCAGCGACACCATCATCGGCGATGGCACGCTGAGCTTCAAGTTCGGCAAGCCGGCCAGCAACCTGAGTGACGTCAGCTACGCGATCGACTGCAGGCAGACGACGACGCAGAGCCCGGTGACGCCGAGCAGCCTGTCCCTGGCGACCAACCCGTTCAGCGCATCGCTCACCGGCCTGCAGAACGGCAGCAGCTACACCTGCACGGCCACCGCCACCAACAGCAAAGGCTCGGTCGCAGTCAGCGCCAGCGCCGTGCCGAACAGCGCGCCCCCCACGGCACCAGGCTACGTCACCGGCAACACCGTGATCGGCGACGGCACGCTGTCCTTCTCGTTCTCCAAATCGACCTACGACGCCGGCGATGTCAGCTACGCGGCGAGTTGCAAGAATGACCTGACCGGCATCGCTGTCGATGCCACGGTCAAGCTGGACACCGATCCCTTCATCGTCTCGCTGACCGGGCTCACCAACGGCAGCAGCTACACCTGCACCGCCACCGCCACCAACAGCCTCGGATGGGTGTCGGCCAGCGCCAGCGCGACGCCGAACATTGCCCCCGCCACGCCGACCTACACCGCCAGCAACACCGTCATCGGTGATGCGACACTGAGCTTCGCGTTCGGCAAGCCGAGCAGCAATGGCAGCGATGTCGTCTACACGGCAAGTTGCAAGAAGACCGGTACCGACATCAGCGTCGCGGCCACCGTCAACCTCGACGTGAACCCATTCACCGCCTCGTTGACCGGGCTCACCAACGGCAGCAGCTACACCTGCACCGCCACAGCGCGGAACAGCCGCAGTTCGGCCTCCACCAGTGCCGCTGCCACGCCGAACAAGGCGCCTGCTGCGCCGACCTATGACGCCGGCAACACCGGCATCGGCGACGGCACGCTGATCTTCAAGTTCGGCAAGCCTGCCGACAACGGTGCCGACACGGTCTACTCGGCCAGTTGCAAGAAAACCGACACCAGCGTCGGCGTCACGGCCACCATCAGCACCGGAACGAACCCCTTCACCGCTTCGCTCARCGGGCTCACCAACGGCAGCAGCTACACCTGCACCGCGGTTGCCACCAACAGCAAGGAATCGGCCTCCACCAGCGCCAACGCCACTCCGAACAAGGCGGCGCCTGCCGCACCAACCTATGACGCCATCAACACTGTCATCGGCGACCGTACGCTGAGCTTCAAGTTCGGCAAGCCGGCCAACAACGGTGCCGACACGGTCTACTCGGCCAGCTGCACGAAAACCGCCATCGTCAGCGCCGACACGAGCTCCTTCACTGCCTCGCTCAGCGGGCTCACCAACGGCACCAGCTACACCTGCACCGCCGTCGCCGCCAACAGCAAGGGTCAGACCTCCACCAGCGCGAGCGCCACGACTTACACCGCGCCGACCGCACCCACTGTGCTGGCCGAAGGCCAGGGAAGCTCGGTCGGAAACCAGACGGCGACCGTCGCCTTCGTGGCCTCGTCGTCCAGCGGCGACACGAGCAGCAGCCTGAGCTACACCGCGACATGCACCAATGTCACCGACGCGACAGACGAAAAGAGCACCACCGGCAGCGCCAGCCCGCTCGTCGTGTCGGCGCTGACCAATGGCGCCAGCTACCTGTGCAGCGTGACGGCAAAGAACAACAACGCCTCTGTCAGCTCCCCGTCGGCCACGGTCACACTCAGCCCCTACACCACGCCGGGCGCGCCGGGGTTCAGCCTGAGCGTGATCCCGGCGCCCGCCTCGGTCGATGATGCGGACGCGGGCAGCTACTCGTCTGCCAACAATGCGCAGCTCAGAGCCAGCCTGACGGCGCCGGCATCGAACGGTGGCCGCACGATCAGCCAGTACGGCGTGACCTGCACGGCCGCGGGAAAGACGACCGTCAGCGCGACCGCGAGCTCAGCCTCGACCCTCACGCTGACCGGCATGCCGAACAACGCCAGCTACACCTGCGCCGCGATCGCGCACAACGCCGCCGGAGACAGCGCCGCAGCCACGCAGGTCGCCGTCACGGCCATCACCCAGCCGGGGGCATTGAACCTGACCACCGCGGTCGTCTGCTCAAGGAACAACATCCATGCCGGCTACTCGTACCCGACCTACAACGGCGGTGCGTCGATCAGCACCTACCACTTCACGCTGTACCTCGACAGCGACCACAACACAGCCGTCTCGACACAGACCAGCAAATCGAGCGCCGGCACCATCGATTTCGCATCGCTGTCGTACAGCACCAGGTACTACCTGGTGATGCGCGCCGTCAACAGCGTCGGCAGCGGGCCGGCCACGACCTTCACGTTGACCACGGCAGCCGCGCTCGCCGCGTCGCCCGACTGCGTGCTTTGAGCCGCGAGGATCGAGCCGGCCCGCACGGGCCGGCTCCTGAGGCTCACCCCACCTGCGTCGCCTGCGGATTCCTCAAGCGAATGTGCAACTCCCGCAGCTGCTTCTCGTCCACCGGGCTCGGCGCATGCGTCAGCAGATCCTGCGCGCGCTGCGTCTTCGGGAACGCGATCACGTCGCGGATCGACTCGGCCTTGGTCATCAGCGTCACCAGCCGGTCCAGCCCGAACGCCAGGCCGCCGTGCGGCGGTGCGCCGTACTGCAGCGCATCGAGCAGGAAGCCGAACTTCAGCTGCGCTTCCTCCGGCCCGATCTTCAGCGCGCTGAAGACCTTGCTCTGCACCTCGGCGCGGTGGATCCGCACCGAGCCGCCGCCCAGCTCCCAGCCGTTGAGCACCATGTCGTAGGCCTTCGCGATGCACTTGCTCGGGTCGGTGTCCATGTAGTCCTCATGGCCGTCCTTCGGCGCGGTGAACGGGTGGTGCACCGCGTTCCAGCGCTCGCCGTCGTCGTCGTACTCGAACATCGGGAAATCGACCACCCACAGCGGCGCCCACTTGTCCTCGAACAGGCCGTTCTTCTTGCCGAACTCGCTGTGGCCCACCTTCACGCGCAGCCCGCCGATCGCGTCGTTCACCACCTTGGCCTTGTCGGCACCGAAGAAGATCAGGTCGCCGTTGCGCGCGCCGGTGCGTGCGATCACCGCGTTGATCGCCGCATCGTGCAGGTTCTTCACGATCGGGCTCTGCAGGCCTTCACGGCCCTTGCCGGCATCGTTCACCTTGATCCAGGCCAGGCCCTTGGCACCGTAGATCTTGACGAAGTCGGTGTAGGCATCGATCTCGCCGCGGCTCATCTCGCCGCCGCCCGGGATGCGCAGCGCCACCACGCGGCCGTCCTTGCTGGTGGCCGGACCCGAGAACACCTTGAAGTCGACGTCCTTCATCACGTCGGTCAGCTCGGTGAACTCGAGCTTCACGCGCAGGTCGGGCTTGTCGGAGCCGAAGCGGAACATCGCATCGGCATACGTCATCACCGGGTACACCGGCAGCTCCACGCCGATGGTGCTGCGGAACACCGTGCGGATCATCCCCTCGAACATGCCGCGGATCTCTTCCTCGGTCAGGAAGCTGGTCTCGATATCGATCTGCGTGAACTCGGGCTGGCGGTCGGCGCGCAGGTCTTCGTCGCGGAAGCACTTGGTGATCTGGTAGTAGCGGTCGAAACCGGCCACCATCAGCAGCTGCTTGAAGAGCTGCGGGCTCTGCGGCAGCGCGAAGAACATGCCTTCGTTGACGCGGCTCGGCACCAGGTAGTCGCGTGCGCCCTCGGGCGTGCTCTTCGTCAGCATCGGCGTCTCGATGTCGATGAAGCCGTTCGCGTCGAGGAACTTGCGCACCTCCATCGCCACGCGGTAGCGCAGGATCAGGTTCTTCTGCATCGCCGGGCGGCGCAGGTCCAGCACGCGGTGCGTCAGGCGCGTGGTCTCCGACAGGTTGTCGTCGTCGAGCTGGAACGGCGGCGTGACGCTCGGGTTCAGCACCTCGAGTTCATGGCACAGGATCTCGATCTTGCCGCTGGTGAGGTTGGCGTTCTCGGTGCCGGCCGGGCGCGGGCGCACCTTGCCGACGATCTTCAGGCAGAACTCGTTGCGCACGCCCTCGGCGGTCTTGAACATCTCGGCGCGGTCGGGGTCGCACACCAGCTGCACCAGGCCTTCGCGGTCGCGCAGGTCGATGAAGATCACGCCGCCATGGTCGCGGCGACGATGCGCCCAGCCCATCAGGGTGACGGTCTGGCCCATCAGTGCCTCGCTGACGAGGCCGCAATACGTTGTTCTCATGTGTCTTCTCCGGAATCGGTCATCGTGGCCGGCGCGGCGCGTGCACCGCGCGTCGGCATCAAATCAAAGTGGTAGGCGTTGGGGGGCGCGCTTGCAAGCCCCGCGGGTTGCGCACCGGTTGAGCGGCTGCCAGGCGCTCAACCGGTCTGATTTCGGGGCTCGTCCGGCGGCAGCACGGGCGGCACCGGCGGCACCGCGGGCACGGGGATCGGCGGCGCCACCACGCCCATCGAGATCACGTACTTCAACGCCTCGTCGACGCTCATGCTGAGCACCACCACGTCGGCGCGCGGCACCATCAGGAAGAAGCCCGAGGTCGGGTTCGGCGTGGTCGGCACGTACACGCTGAGGTAGTCGCCGCTCAGGTGCGTGGCCGCCTCGCCGCCGGGCCGGCCGGTGACGAAGGCGATCGTCCACGAGCCGGCGCGCGGGTACTGCACCAGCACCGCCTCGCGGAACGCATTGCCGCTGCTCGAGAACAGCGTGTCCGACACCTGCTTCACCGAGCTGTAGATCGACTTGACGATCGGGATGTGGTTGAGCACCCGGTGCGCCTGCGTGAGCCACCACTGGCCGAACATGTTGGCGGCGAACATGCCGGTGAGCAGCAGCCCGGCGATCAGCAGCACGATGCCCAGGCCCGGGATGTTGCGCAGGTCGGTCAGCGGCTGGCGCGCCGCCTCGGGCAGCACCGCCTGCGTGGCCGAGACCATGCTGCCGAACACGTCGTCCAGCAGGCCCAGCACCGAGTGCAGCACCCAGATGGTGACGGCCAGCGGGAGCCAGACCAGCAGGCCGGCGATCAGGTATTTCTTCACTGGGTTCCTTGTGGCTTCGGCGGAGCGACCGGCGCGGCCGGGGGCGGCGCCGCGGCCGGCACATCGGCCTTCGGCGCGGCAGCGCCCTCGGGCTTGGCCGCGCCGCTGTCGGCACTGCCCTTGCCGTCGCCGCCCGACGCGGCGGTGCCGGTGGCCGGCGGGTTCGAGCCGTTGCGGAAATCGGTCACGTACCAGCCCGAGCCCTTCAGCTGGAAGCCCGCGGCCGTCACCTGTTTCTGGAAGGCTTCAGCCCCGCAGTTCGGGCAGACGGTGAGCACGGGGTCGGAGATTTTCTGCAGCACGTCCTTGGCGTGGCCGCAGGCCGCACACCGGTAGGCGTAGATGGGCATGGCTAAGCCTTTGATTCAAAACGCGAAATTATAGGTGGCAGCGCGGTGCCACCCGGCCGCCGGGGCTTGGCCGGCGGCGCCGGCCTCAGGCGTTCAGGCCGCTGACCGTGCCGTGGCGCGGCTCGTGGCGGTTCTTCAGCACCTGCGGCGCCAGCGAACCGATGATCATGCCTGCAAACGCGGCGATCAGCCCGGCCAGCTGCTTCGGGAACACCGCATCCCAGTTGGAGATGTCGGGGAAGAAGATCACCCACACCGCCACGCCGGCCGCCAGCGAGACGATCGCGCCCTGCGTGGTGGAGCGCTTCCAGTAGAGGCCCATCACCAGCGGCACGAAGGCGCCGACCAGCGTGATCTGGTAGGCCGCCGAGACCAGCTCGTAGATCGACGTGCCCTTCATCTTGATCGCGTAGGCCAGCACCAGCGCCGCGAACACGACGATGGTGCTGCGCATCGCGAACAGCTGCTCCCGGTCGGTMATGTTCGGGCGCAGGTTCTTCAGGATGTTCTCGACGAAGCTGGTGCTGGGCGCGAGCAGCGTGGCCGACGAGGTGCTCTTGATGGCCGASAGCAGCGCGCCGAAGAACAGGATCTGCATCACGAGCGGCATCTTGGTCAGCACGAAGGCCGGCAGCAGGCGCTGGTAGTCGTTCTTCGCGAGCTCCATCGCGCTGTCGCCCATCACGATGACGGCGCAGCCGACGATGAACATCGGCACGAACGCGAACAGGATGTAGCTGACGCCGCCGATCACCGCGCCGTTGCGGGCGATCTCGGGGCTGCGCGCCGACATCACGCGCTGGAACACGTCCTGCTGCGGGATGCTGCCCAGCATCATCGTCAGGCCGGCGCCGATGAACATCGCGATCTCGGTGAAGGTGGGCGCGGGCAGGAAGGTCCACAGCTGCTTGTGCTGCGCCATCGCGAACACCTTGTCGGCGCCGCCGGCCAGGTCGCTCGCGAAGATGGCGATGATGCTGAGGCCGATCACCAGCACGATCATCTGGATGAAATCGGTCCAGGCCACCGCGAGGAAGCCGCCGACCACCACGTAGATCAGCACCGCGAGCGTGCCGACGATCATGCCGGCGGTCTCGGACATCGCGCCGTCGGTCAGCACCGAGAACACCACGCCCAGCGCAGTGATCTGCGCCGCGACCCAGCCGAGGTAGCTCAGGATGATGGCGAGCGAGCAGAACACCTCGACGCCCTTGCCGAAGCGCTTGCGATAGAAATCGCCGATGGTCAGCAGGTTCTGCTTGTAGAGCCTGGTCGCGAAGAACAGGCCGACCAGGACCAGGCAGGTGCCGGCGCCGAACGGGTCCTCGACGATGGAGCCCAGGCCGCCCTGCACGAAGCGGGCCGGGATGCCCATCACGGTCTCGGCACCGAACCAGGTCGCGAAGGTGGTGGTGACCACCATGATCAGCGGCAGGCTGCGGCCGGCGATCGCGAAATCGCTGGTGTTCTTGATCCGCGTGCCGGCCCAGATGCCCAGGCCGAGGGTGCCCAGCAGGTACAGCACGACGAAGGAAATCAGGGTGGTGTTCATCGACCTAGGCTTGCGGCGCGGGGTGGGAGGCGGGCAGGATTATCCATGCAGGAGCGCCCGGCCATGCAAGTCCCGGACCCGGGTTTCACCTACCTCCAATGTGTCATCACCTGCGTCGCGACCAGCCCCAGCAGGAACCCGATCGCCCCGTAGATGATCGCCCGCAGCAGCCGGTTGGTGCGCCGCTGCTCGGCCAGCACCGCCTCCAGCAGACGCGGCTCGGTGCCGCGCGGCGTGCGCAGTGCGTCGTGCAGCAGCCGCGGCAGCTCGGGCAGCAGCTGCACGTAGCGGGGCGCCTCCTTCTTCAGGTGCAGCAGCAGGCCGCGCCAGCCGACCTGCTCGTTCATCCAGCGCTCGAGGAAGGGCTTGGCGGTGTTCCACAGGTCGAGTTCCGGGTCGAGCTGGCGGCCCAGCCCCTCGACGTTCAGCAGCGTCTTCTGCAGCAGCACCAGCTGCGGCTGGATCTCGACGTTGAAGCGCCGCGAGGTCTGGAACAGCCGCAGCAGCACCTGGCCCAGCGAGATGTCCTTCAGCGGCCGGTCGAAGTGCGGCTCGCAGACCGCGCGGATCGCCCCTTCGAGCTCATCGACGCGGGTGTTCGCCGGCACCCAGCCCGACTCCACGTGCAGTTCGGCAACGCGCTTGTAGTCGCGGCGGAAGAACGCGATGAAGTTCTGCGCGAGGTATTCCTTGTCGAACTCGGTCAGCGTGCCGACGATGCCGAAATCGAGCGCGATGTAGTGCCCGAAGGTCTTCGGGTCGACGCTGACCTGGATGTTGCCCGGGTGCATGTCGGCGTGGAAGAAGCCGTCGCGGAACACCTGCGTGAAGAAGATCGTCACGCCGTCGCGCGCGAGCTTCGGGATGTCGACGCCGGCGTCGCGCAGCCGCTGCGCCTGGCTGATCGGCAGGCCGTACATGCGCTCCATCACGATCACGCTGGTGGTGCACAGGTCCCACACCATCTCGGGCACCAGCACCAGGTTCAGGCCCTGCATGTTGCGGCGCAGCTGCGCGGCATTGGCCGCCTCGCGCACCAGGTCGAGCTCGTCGTGCAGGTAGTTGTCGAATTCGGCCACCACCTCGCGCGGCTTCAGGCGCTTGCCGTCCGACGACAGGCGCTCGATCCAGCGCGCGATGCTGCGCAGGAGTGTCAGGTCGTCCTCGATCACCGCGAGCATGCCGGGGCGCAGCACCTTCACGGCGACCTCGCGCCCGCTCTTCAGCGTGGCGAAGTGCACCTGCGCGATCGAGGCACTGGCCACCGGCTCGGCCTCGAAGCTCGCGAAGATGTCCTCGATCGGCCGGCCGTAGGCGTGCTCGACCAGTTGGCGGGCGAGCGCCGCCGGAAACGGCGGCACGCGGTCCTGCAGCCGGGCCAGCTCGTCGGCGAGGTCGTCGGGCAGCAGGTCGCGGCGGGTCGACAGCACCTGGCCGAACTTGACGAAGATCGGCCCGAGCCGCTCCAGCGCTTCGCGCAGCCGCACGCCGCGCGGCGCGTGCAGGCGGCGGCCGAGCGTCATCACCCGCACCAGGGCCCGCACCCAGCGCTGGCGGAAGCCCGACAGCGCGAGCTCATCGAGCCCGTAGCGCAGGACGATGAAGCCGATGAACAGCAACCGCAGCAGGTGCCTCATCGTCAATCGCCGCGGCGCTTGACCAGGCCCTGCAGCACGTGCACCGCCTCGCGCAGGCCACCGGCCACCATCGCGGCGAAGCGCGAGAGTTCATGCGCCGGGGCCGGGCCGATGATCTTGGCCAGGTCGTCCTGCAGGTCCCAGCGCAGGTTGTCGATCAGCCAGCTGACGTCGGCGGCGAAGGCCGAATCGCCCTCGATGCCGACCTTCGGGCGCACGCCGCCGAACCACTGTGCGGCCAGGCGCGCCGGGTTCGACGCGTCGAGCGTCAAGCGGAGATCGGGGTTGGCGGGCGGCTCCTCGCCACACCATTCGAGCAGGCCGGCCGGCGTCACGCGGAACGCGATCTGCGGCGGCGGGGGCAGCAGCGAGGGCCAGCCGGTGAGCGAGAGCTGCACGCTGCGGCCGGCATGCGGCTTGAGCCGGTCGGTGGCGACGGTCTCGGACGCGATCACGTGGTTGAGCAGCAGGGTGATGCGCTCCAGCGCACCGGCGCCGAGCGACGCGAAGAAGGCATTCAACATGCGCGGGATTGTAGGTGGCGGACCGTGACCATCCATCCCGGGGGCTGTCGGGCGGCGGGGTGCCCCCTATGATCCAGCGCCCTGCCCCTGCTGCGCATTCCATGCCCACCATCCTGCTGACCGGTGCCACCGGCTACATCGCGTCCCACACCTGGCTTGCGCTGCAGGCCGCCGGTTTCGACGTGGTGGGTGTCGACAATTTCGCGAACAGCTCGCGCATCGTGCTGCAGCGCCTGGCCGAGCTGGGCGGGCAGGCGCCGGTCTTCATCGAGGCCGATGTCTGCGAGCGCGCCGCGATGGATGCGGTGTTCCGGCAGCACCGCATCGACGCGGTGGTGCACTTCGCGGCGCACAAGGCGGTCGGCGAATCGGTGCAGAAGCCGCTGGAGTACTACCGCAACAACCTGGGCGGGCTGATCAACGTGGCGCAGGCGATGCAGGACCATGGCTGCAAGCGGCTGGTGTTCAGCTCGTCGGCCACCGTCTACGGCCAGCCCGAGCGGCTGCCGATCACCGAGGATGCGGCGCTGTCGGCCACCAATCCGTACGGCACGACCAAGCTGCTCGGCGAGGAGTTGCTGCGCGAGCTGGCGCGCTGCGATGCGGCGTGGCAGATCGCCTTCCTGCGCTACTTCAACCCGGTGGGCGCGCACCCGAGCGGGCGCATCGGCGAGGACCCGCGCGGCGTGCCGAACAACCTGATGCCGTACGTCGCGCAGGTGGCGGTCGGCCAGCGCGAGTTCCTGCAGGTGTTCGGCGACGACTACGACACGCCCGACGGCACCGGCGTGCGCGACTATATCCACGTGATGGACCTGGCCGACGGGCATGTGGCGGCGCTGCGCTTCCTGCTGGAGCGGCAGCGCTCGGTGACGGTGAACCTGGGGACCGGCCGCGGCTACAGCGTGCTGGAGGTCGTGAAGGCCTTCGAGCGCGCGAGCGGCAAGGCGGTGCCGTACCGCATCGCGCCGCGGCGGCCGGGGGACGTGGCGGCCTGCTATGCGGATCCGGCGCTGGCGCGCGAGCTGCTCGGCTGGTCGGCAACGCGCGGCATCGATGCGATGTGCGCGGATGCGTGGCGCTGGCAGAGTGGGAATCCGCGCGGGTTCGCGTAGCGCCTGCATCAGGGCGATGCACGCAGGCCCTGTTCGCAATTCAATTCAGCAGACAAGGCACTTGTTCGGCTTCGGCTCGAAACGGCTTTCTTGCACTTCGGCTAGAAGGGCACGCCTTTGGCGCCACTCATCCTGTCGTCGAGTATCAATGTAAGGTTCGATGCTTTGCCCCGCAATTGCTTGGTCAATGGACCCTGCGATCGCATCCCTCACCTTGTCGAACTTCTTTTTCGTCGAGTCATTCATGCAGTCCTTGACGACCATCCACAAGGCTTTCGCTTGCCCCACATTGACGACGAGCAGGTCATCGAAAAGACGGAGAAGGAATTCCGGAAGTTCACCTTTGCACAGGAGTGTCCCCATCTTCTCCTCATTGATCGTCAGTTCGCATGTCTTCCAGTCAAACCCGGAGATGACTTCCGCCTGGACAGCCAACCCGATCACCCGGGCGAGATTCGGCGCCTTCGCCAATCGTCCCGACTGCGCAGAAAGCTCTTTCAACAGCGGGCGGATCCGGTCACGGTCGTTCTTATGAATTTTGGAACCCTTGTTCTTCAGAGTACGGGATGCACCCCTGAGCCTCGCGCAGAGGAAACTGATCCTTCTTGGGGAATCACACCGCAAGGCCCTGATCGTTTCCATGATCTCCTGCTTCTCACTCTTGCGGCCATCGGTCGCGGCATTCACATAGGCATCGGCCAATGCCGTGCATTCCCCTTCGAACAGTTTTTGATGCAACGCCTCCGCGTCATGAATGG
The DNA here is from genome assembly GCF_056403355.1 of Rhizobacter sp. P2_H3. Classification (NCBI taxonomy): domain Bacteria; kingdom Pseudomonadati; phylum Pseudomonadota; class Betaproteobacteria; order Burkholderiales; family Sphaerotilaceae; genus Rhizobacter; species Rhizobacter sp. P2_H3. The sequence continues at coordinate 44,512 of NZ_JBFUFQ010000002.1, forward strand.
GAATGGGCAACAACTTCGCAAGATCAATCACGAAATCCACCCCCATCTTGACGAAGCAATCCGCCATCTCCTTCGCCAAGTCACCGGGCAGGCCTCGCCCAGCGGCTGCGATACGAGCACCAGCGATTGCAACCGACAGCTGCAAATCCCGGCCTTTGTGCCCCTTTGGGTCGAGTGAATGGCTCGGTCTGTTTCCGGGGGCGGTCTTGGGTTTGATGCGGTTCATGTCAACGTGGCAATGCGTGATGCAACTGCGTACGGGAACGCGTCCCGCACACGAGTCCACTGAGTGACACGCGCTCGCTGATGGTTCCAAACGCCCGTATGACTCGCCGGTTTCGACAGGCTCAACCCGAACGGGTTGTCAGCCTGCGCCCGATCGCCGCCACCAGCCGCAGCCGTGCCGCCTCGCGCGAGAACGTGTGGTCCGCCTCGTCGATGAACTGCAGCGCCAGATCGCCGGTCTTCAACGCCCGCCGTGCCGTCTGCCGCGCACCGTCCTGCAGCATGTCCCAGCCCGGATCGTTGGACGACACGAACAGCGACACCTTCTGCTTCGCCGCGAACAGCTGCCGCAGTTGCCGCGACAGCAGTGGCCCGCGGGACGGGAACAGCAGCTCGTTGACGGCGCTCACCCGCGACATCACCTGCTTGCGCAGGTGCGACAGCAGCACGCCGCCGAGGTAGACCAGGTTCACCTGCCCGCGCAGCAGCTTCTTCCAGCTGTCGAGCCGGCGCATCGTGCCCTTGTAGTGCGCCACCGCCGAGAAGTGCTGCGTGTCCACCGCATCGCCCTCGACCCAGCGCCAAGTCAGCGGGTTGATCAGCACCAGCTCGCTGACCAGCGACGGCTCGACCAGCCCGGTCTGGAACGCGGTGTAGGCGCCGGAGCACAGCCCCATCAGCACGAAGCTGTGCACGCCGAAGCGCTCGCGCAGGCTGTGCAGGATCTGCCGCGCATCGGGCACCGCGCTGTCGGGGTACGGGTGGTTCTCGCGACCGGTCCCGCGCTGCACGCTGTCGCCCAGGCCCTCCAGGTCGCAGCGCACCGTCGGGAAGCCGAGCGCGGCGAACTCGCGCGCGAGCGTCACGTACAGCCGGTTCGGGCCGACGTGGTGCACGGTGCCGGAGTTGAACAGCACGATCATCGGCCGCGTGGCATCCACCCCATCGGCCTGCACATGCAGCCCGAACAGCTGCCCTTCGCTGCCGAGCGCACACAGCGTCTCGGTCAGCGTGATCGTGCGGCCGTCGGCCATCGCATGCGCGAAGCGCGCCTGCGCCGCGCCGGCCGGCGTCGGCAGCAAGGGCGGTGCCGCCTCGCGCAGCGCGGTCTGCGCCACCATCCACTGCACGATGCCGTCCAGCGCCTGGCGCGGCACGACGGTGTGCACCGGCTCAGCCATCATGTCGGCATAGCCGGCGCAGGCGATCGCATCGGTCGCGATGCCGAGCGTCAGCAGGTGCTCGCGCAGCGCTTCTTCCTCGCCGATCAGGTCGTCGCGCGCGACGAGCAGCGCGCGGCCGCTGACACGCAAGGCCTCGCGCGTGAGCTGCACGCCCTTCACGGCCTCCTGCGTCTCGCGGGTCACGAGGAAACCCGCCGGCTCCAGCGGAGCGCTGACCGGCCGCTGGCCGCCGCCGGCCGCCATGTCGAGCGCCTGCAGCTCGCGCACATGGCGCCGGCCCGAGGCGCACACGTTCCACAGCACCAGCCAGTCGACCTCGCGCTGCACGGCGACCAGCGCCGCCAGCGTCGCGCCCAGCCGCACGCCGAGCAAGCCGACGCGCGCGCTGCCGCTGAGCGATTGCGCCGCGGCGATCGCCGCATGGATGTCGTCCTGCCAGCGCTGCAAGCGGCCGGCGTCGGTCTCCAGCCCCGGCGAATCGCCGGTGCCGTGGTAGTCGAAACGCAGCGCCGGCACGCCCGAGCGCGCGAGGTCGTCGGCCAGGTGGCGCAGCGAGCGGTGGCCGTGCGCGTACTCGTAGCCCATCGGGTTGCAGATCACGACGACCGCATCGCGGCGCGGCACCGCATCGGCCACGTGGTACCAGCCGAACAGCGGCTGCTCGGCGGTGCCGAGCATCAGCGGCTCGCGCCTTACCTCAGGGCGCCGCGTGGCGTCCGGCTGCAGCGGGATGTCGTCAGTCCGCACGGACGGTCACCGTCTCTCGCAGGTTCAGCGCGCCGAGGTGCGCCTTGAACTTGCGCGGCGCGGCGTCGAGCGGGCGCAGGCGCAGCGTGCGACGCGACTGCGGCGCCAGGTGGAAATGCAGGTCGTCGGCCGCGTAGCCGGCGCACTCGATGTACAGCGACTGGATGAGCGCCGTGCTCTCCAGCATCAGCTCGATGCTGCCGTCGTCGAGGCGCGCGGCCTGCGCCGTCAACGCACCGGCGCGCTGCGGCGGCAGGTCCAGGCCATGCGGGAAGTGGAAGTCCTCGGCCAGCGTCCGGCCTGCCTCGTCAATCAGCCGCGCGACCGCCACATCGTGCTGCGGCGGCCCGAACCGGTACGCATACGCGGTGTCGGCGAAATGCCCGACCAGCGCGTCGGCCTGCAGCGCAAGGCGCTCGTTCGCCGCCAGCATCACGCCGATGCTGCCGCCGGCGGTGCGCACCTGGCCGTCCTGGTACAGCGTGAACTCGACGCTGCCGGCGAACGGCGCGCTGCCCTCGTTGTGCACCTGCAGTTGCRGTCCGTCGAGCCCGCCGTCGGTGATCAGCACGGTGCGCGCCGCCCAGGCGCGCTTCAGCGCCCAGTACACCGCCTTCGGCCGGCCGGTGCTGTCGACCAGCCCCCAGCCGGCGCCGGGCCACAGGTCCTTCAGGAACCACACCAGAGCGCCGCCGCAGACGCTGCCGGGAGCCCGCCATTCGGCGAACACGCGCTTCAGCACCTCGCCAGTGACCGCGCGCGACACGGCCAGGTAGCGCGCGATGTCGGTGCTGCGCAGCGCGACCGGATCGAGCCCGGTGAGCTCGCGCAGGTAGTGGTCGCGGATGTCCTCGAAATCCCAACCGGCGCCGTTGTCGCGCGGCTGGCGCTGCTTCCACAGCGGGTGGTGCGGCGCGATCGTCGGCTGGCCGGCCAGCAGCTCGATCGTCTCCGGCTCGGGCACGTGCGAGAAGCCGAGGCACTCGGTGGTGAACTTGACGCCCGCGTGCTTCGCATCGCTGACCGGCCGCCGGTACGCGCCGACGCCGTAGTAGTGCGAGATGCCGACGCCCACGTGGAAGGGCAGCGCCCCTTCGCACGGCGACGAGCGGAAGTACGGCACGCCGGCATGGCGGGCGGCGCAGCGCGCCGGCAGCGTCTCGCTGAAGAAATCGTTGCTCCACGCCGAGGCCGGCAGGCCCAGCATCGCGGCCTGCTGCTCGACCTCGCTGCCGCCGCAGTACGCGGCGATGCACGGGTGGGCCTGCAGCCGGCCGAGCTGCTGGTCAGCCTCGCGCTCGATCTCGGCGCGGAAGGCCTCGTCGGCGACGGGATAGTCCATGTTGGCGAACATGAAGTCCTGCCAGACGAGGATGCCGAGCTCGTCGCACAGCGCGTAGAACGCGTCCGACTCGTAGGTCATCGTGCCGCCGATGCGCAGCATGTTCAGGCCGCCGTCGCGCGCGAGCGTCAGCGTGCGGCGCAGCTGCTGCGGGTCGCCGTGCAAGCGCAGGAAATCGTCGGTGGTCCAGCAGGCACCGCGGCAGAACACCGGCGTGCCGTTGACGTGGAACTGCACGAGGCCGTCGTCGCGCCGCACCTCGACCTGCCGGAAGCCGATGCGGCCGCGGTCGATCGAGGTCCAGTGCGTGCCCTGGCGCAGCTCGATCGCGCAGCTCACCAGCGCTGGCGCGCCGTGCGTGTGCGGCCACCACAGCGGCACCTCGGGCAATCGCAGGTCGGCCGCCAGCGTGTCGCCGTCGAGCACCAGCGCATGGGTCTGGTCGCCGATGCGCAGACGCGCTTCGGCGATGTCGCTGCCGGCGGTCAATGCGGCGCGCAGCCGCAGTCGAGCGACGCCCGCGTCGGCATCGCACTGCAGGTCGATCGACGCGAGGCCGCCGGGCGAGACCGTCTCCAGCCACACCGGTTTCCACACACCGACCGGGTGGATCGGCGGTGTCCAGCCGGGGATGCGGCCGAGCAGCGTGGTGCGCACCCAGCGCAGGTTCTGCGCATCGACCAGCGCGGTCTTCCAGCGCGGGCGCGGCTTGCGGGCCGCGAGTTCGGCGTCGAGCGATCGGAAGCGGATGCGCAGCTCGTTGTCGGGCCGCAAGCGGCCGGTCACGTCGACCCGCTCGGTGGTGAACATGTTGCGCGTGCCCAGCACCGGCTCATCGTTCAGCCACACCTCGGCGAGGCCGGCGAGGCCGTCGAAGCGCAGTTGCTGGCGGTCGCTGCCCCGTGGCGCAGCGCCGGGGAAGCGGCAGCGGTACCACCAGTCCTGCGCGTCGTAGCGGCCGTGCGGCGTGTCGAGTTCGACGCCGAGGCTGGCGCCCACGGTGCCGAGTTCGCGCACCGGTGCCCAGGCCGTCGGTTCACCGGCTGCGTCAGGCGCACCCGCAGCGATCTCCCAGCCGCTGTCCAGTGCGATCGCCGAGTTCATGGCCGCGTGCGTCACCCGTGCCGTCGGCGCAGCTCGGCGATGCCCAGCGCCCAGGCCTCGCCCATCGCATCGATCGGCGACAGGTCGAGCGCCTTCTTGCGGGCCATCGAGCGCGCGAGCTGGAACTGGAAGGCTTTCGCGGTCTGCGAGATCTGAGCGAACGCATCGGCCGGCGCCGCCACGTCGACGCCCTGCCCCGCGAGCCAGCGCAGGTAGGTCTCAGCCAGCTCGAAGCAGGCGCCGTACTGGCGCAGCGTCGCGAACGAATAGGTGTGGAAGACCGCGATGTCGGACTGCATCAGCCAGTCGAGGTCTTTCGCGAACTGCGTCTTGAAGCGCTCGAACGGGTTCGTCGCCGGCACGCGCGTCAGGTGCTTGCTCAGCAGCGCGAGCGAGCCGTCGACGAGGGCGGCGCCGGTCGGCGGCGTGAAGCCGGGCCGGGCCTTCAGGTACTCGATGTACGGCGGCAGCATGCGTTCATGCACCAGCCCGTCGAGCTGGAACACGTCGCGGAAGTCATCGCCTTCCAGCGCGTAGAAGCCCTGGTTGTGGAAGTAGTCCATGCGACGCGCCTTCACGTCGATCGCATTGACGCCGACCGTCGACTTGGTGTGCGCCAGCTGGTAGGCCGAGCCGGCGGTGTCGGGCAGGAACCACGAGTCGAGCTCCACGAGCACCGGCCGGCCTTGCGCGACCTGGTCCTCGATGTGGTCGACCAGCGGGCGCCAGACGGCGAGTTCCTGGATGTCGACGCCATACAGGTCGTACAGGTCGCCGTCGGGGAACTTGAAGAAGGTCCACTGGTCGCCTTCGAAGTCGACGCCGAGCGTGAACGCGAGGGCCGGCACCGGGTCGTGGCCGAGGCCGTGCAGCAGCTCGATCAGCACGTCGGCGTAGCAGTTGGTCTCGGCCCAGGTGCGCGGCTCGGTGTGGATCGGGTGGCGCTGGAAGCTCGCCGGCTCGATCGGCAGGACACGTTTCATGCGGTCCTCGTCAGGCCATCGCAAGCTGCTGGCGCACCTCGTGCGGCCAGCGCTTCGGGTCGAAGCCGTGCGTCTTCAGCAGCGCGAGCGCGATGCGCTCGAGCCCGAAGCCGATGCAGGCGGTGTGGGCCGGCGTGCCATCGGCCTGCAGGATGTCGAACGAGACGCCGAAGTGGTCGAGGTGGTAGTTGCACGAGGTGATCGCGGTCGGCTTGTCTTCCTTGCAGATCGGCACCACCAGCTCGTACTTCAGGTCCTGCTCGCGCTGCGTGGCCTTCATGATGCGCGCGCCGCGCCCGAAGAACGGGTCGTCGGCCAGCACCTTCTTGACCGGCAGGCCCACCGATTCGAGGATGGCCTGGCCACGCGCCAGCCAGTCGTTGCGGTGGTTCAGCGCCTGGTCCGGCGTGCCGAGGCGCACGAACTCGCGCTGGCGGAAGATCTGCATGCGCGCCGGGTCGTCCGACGGCTCATGGCGGAACACGAAGGTCTTCAGGTCGACGACACGGCCCTGGGCCGACAGCGTGCCGGTGGCGGTCGGGTACAGCGGGTAGCAGGCGGCGGGCACCAGCATCACCTCGGCCGGCGACAGGGACGAGGTCCAGTCTTCCTTGGCCTCGAACTTGCCGAGCATGGCCTGGTGTTCTTTCTCGCCGCCGAGGAAGCTGTGCACCGAGCCCATCAGGTCGGGGAAATTGTTGATGTGGTCGATGCGCGCGTAATTCGCCCGCGGAAAGATCGGCGGGAAGCGCATCACCTCGGCGTTCTGGAACGCGCCTTCGCGCGTCACCAGGCCCTCGAACTGGTCGATGATGTTCTCGAAGGTGCCGCTGCGGCCGTAGACGCCGCGCACGCCCGAGGGAATCAGCAGGCCGGCTTCGATCAGTTCGGCCTGGTACTGCTTGTAGGGATCGTCGTGTTGGGTGCACATGGCAATCAGTTCCTTGCAAGAAACACAGAAGGTGCCAGCGCGCGCCAGCCTTGCGATCCAGCGGACGCCGCGGAGCCGGCTCTGCCGGGCCGCTGGCGGCGCCCCCTAGAGGGGGAGGCGCCGAAGGCGCTTCGGGGGTGGGTCATATCTATCGCTGGACAATTTGCATCGTGGCGCTCTGGCCCAGGATGCGGTCGTTGTTGACCATCAGCGCCGCGCCATACGCATCGCGCAGATGGCGGCCGAGCGTCAGCTTCGAATCGTTGCGGTAGCCCTGGATGCCGCAGATCAGCATCGCCTTGCCGACCACCTCGACGACGAACTGCGAGGCCGTCAGCTTCAGGTTGTTGATGTTGATCGCGAAGGCGAAGCCCGTGTAGGCCTCGGGATCGTTGGCGATCAGCAGGTCGTGGTACTCGCGCAGCGTCTGGTACACGCCGCCGCGCATCGAGAACAGCACCGTGTCCAGCTCGGCCAGGCGCGTCGCCGAGATCGGCGTCACGCTCGGGTTCTTGCGCGCCTCGGCCCGCACCGCGCTGCGCGCCCGGTTCACCGCGTCGATCGACAGGCCCAGCCACAGCGAGGCCCAGACCACGTGCGAGAACGGGTGCATCGTGCGGCGGTGGATGTCGGCATACGGCTGCGGCAGGATCTGCTCGGCACGGCCCTGCGACTTCAGCACGAAGCCCTCGCTGCAGGTTCCCCGGAAGCCCAGCGTGTCCCAGCCCGACAGCTTCGTCAGCTCGTAGTCGCTCTTGCGCACCAGCACCTGCACCTGGTCGTTGCGCGCCGCGTCTTCCGACTTGCGGCAGGTCACGAGGATCGCATCGGCCGTCGCGCCGTACGAGATCACCGGCGTCTGCTTCTCCAGCGTGAAGCGGTCACCACTCACCTGCACCGCGCACAGGCTCGAGCGCACGTCGCCGCCGATGCCCAGCTCGGTGGTGGCCGACGCGATCAGGTACTGGTGCTCGACCATCTCGCGGGCATAGCCGCGGAAGAACTCCGATTCGAGCGCGTGGTGCACGATGCAGCCGACCTGGATCTGGTGCATCGCGAAGATCATCGCGGTGGAACCGCAGTACTGGCCCAGCACCTCGCAGATCTGCGACAGGTCGCTGATGTTCAGGCCCATGCCGCCGTACTCCACCGGCACGTAGCAGCTCAGCAGCTTCTGCTGCTTCAGCGCCGCATACGCCTCGTGCGGAAAGCGCGCATCGCGGTCCACCTCGGCGGCGTGCGGCGCGATGATGTCGCGGCCGATGCCGTGCAGCCCTTCGAGCAGGGCGGGCAGTTGGGGGCTCAGGCGGGTCGGTTGCGACATGTCTTCTCCAGGAATGGCGGCAGTGCAGCGCTTCAGGCGCTGACGAGTTCTTCGATGGCTTCGGACAGCGAGCGGATGCTCTCGAAGGTCTTGCGGCCCAGCATCTTGTCGGAGAACTCGATGTCGAAGCCGTCTTCCAGCGCCAGCATCAGGTTGACCGTCGTCAGCGAGGTCAGCCCGGCGGCGTACAGGTCGCTGTCTTCGGTCAGCGTGGCGGCGTCCACCGACAGGCGGGCGTGCTTGGCGATGATGGAACGGATCTTCTCGGTGTGCATGGCTGTGTCCTGCTGCGGTTCAATCAAAAGAAAGCTCTGCTGCGCACCGCGTGTCGCGCAGCCTCGCGGAAATCAGACGGTCTGGCGGGCGCGCTGCACGTACCAGCCGATCGCCTCGTGCAGCCCGGCGCGCACGTCGTGGCTGGGTTCGTAGCCGAGCAGCCGGCGCGCCTTCGACACGTCGGCCAGCGAATGGCGCACGTCACCGGCGCGGAAGCTCGCGTACTGCGGCGCCTCGACGCGCAGCTGCGGGCATTCGCGCTGCAGCGCCTCGGCCAGCGCGCCGTGCAACTGGTTCAGCGTGGTGCGGTCACCGACCGCCACGTTGAACACCTGGTTCGACGCCTCGGGGTCTTCGCAGAGGCCGGCGCGCAGGTTGGCCTGCACCGCGTTCGTGACGAAGCAGAAGTCGCGCGAGGTCTCGCCGTCGCCGTTGATCACGCAGCGCGAGCCTTCGAGCATCTGCGCCGCCCAGCGCGGGATCACCGCGGCATACGCACCGTTCGGGTCCTGGCGCGGGCCGAACACGTTGAAGTAGCGCAGCCCGATCGTCGACAGCCCGTAGCAGCGGCCGAACACCTCGGCATACAGCTCGTTCAGGTACTTGGTGACGGCATACGGCGACAGCGGCCGGCCGATCGTGTCCTCGACCTTCGGCAGCGTCGGCGAATCGCCATACGTCGAGCTCGACGCGGCATAGACGAAGCGCTTCACGCCGGCGCTGCGTGCCGCCTCGAGCATCGTCAGGAAGCCGGTCGCGTTCGAGCGGTGCGTGGTCAGCGGGTCCTTGATCGAGCGCGGCACCGAGCCGAGCGCCGCCTGGTGCAGCACGATCTCGGCGCCGTCGCAGGCCTGCGTGCAGCTCGCCAGGTCGGCGATGTCGCCGCGGATGAAGGTGTGGCGCGACCAGGCCTCGTCGCCGACGGCGCGGCGCACCTCGTCGAGGTTGGCCTGGTGGCCGGTCGAGAAGTTGTCGAGGCTCGTGACCTGCTGGCCGGCACGCAGCAGGTTCTCCAGCAGGTGCGAGCCGATGAAGCCGGCACTGCCGGTGACGAGCCAGCGGCGCGGCGCGGCGCGCAGCTGCGCGAGCACCGGGTCGAGGAATTCGTTGGGGGTCATCAGAGTCGCCACACGTTGAGGCCGCGCGCCTGCAAGGCCTTCGCATCGGCCTGGCTCTTCACGTCGACATACAGCCCGTTCGGCACCAGCTTCGCGACGTAGTCGTCGATCGGACGCGCCTTCAGCGCCTTGTGCGCGACGGCGGCGACCACGGCCTGCGCCTGCGGCAGCGCGTCCCAGCCGACCAGGTCGACGCCGTACTCGTGCTTCGCCTCGTCGGCCGCGGCCACCGGGTCGTGCACATGCACCGTCACGCCGTAGCTCTCGAGCTCGCGCACCACGTCGATCACCTTCGAGTTGCGCAGGTCCGGGCAGTCTTCCTTGAAGGTCAGGCCCAGCACGATGACGTTGGCGCCCTTCACCTGGAAGCCGGCCTGGATCATGTTCTTGATCGTCTGCTCGGCCACGTACTTGGCCATGCCGTCGTTGATGCGGCGCCCGGCCAGGATGACCTGCGGGTGGTAGCCCAGGCGCTCGGCCTTGTGGGTCAGGTAGTACGGGTCGACGCCGATGCAATGCCCGCCGACCAGGCCCGGGCGAAACGGCAGGAAGTTCCACTTGGTGCCGGCGGCCTCGAGCACCTCGAGCGTGTCGATGCCGATGCGGTGGAAGATCAGCGACAGCTCGTTGACGAGCGCGATGTTGAGGTCGCGCTGGGTGTTCTCGATCACCTTCGCGGCCTCGGCCACCTTGATGCTCGTCGCCTTGTAGACGCCGGGGGTGATGATGCTGCCGTACATCTCGGCCACCAGCTTCAGCGTCTCGGGCGTGTCGCCCGACACCACCTTGGTGATGGTCGTCAGCGTGTGCTGCTTGTCGCCCGGGTTGATGCGCTCCGGCGAATAGCCGACGAAGAAGTCCTGCTTCCACTTGAGGCCGGACTCACGCTCGATGATCGGGATGCAGACCTCTTCGGTCGCGCCGGGGTACACGGTGGATTCGAAGACGATGGTCGCGCCGCGCTTCAGGTTGCGGCCGACCGAGGTGCTGGAGCCGACCAGCGGCGACAGGTCGGGGTTGTGGGCGTCGTCCACCGGCGTCGGCACCGCGACGACGATGAAATCGGCCTCTTTCAGCGCGCTGGCGTCGGTGGTCGGGTGCAGCTGACTCGCGGCCTTCAGCGCCTCGGTGCTGACTTCGCCGGTCGGGTCGATGTGTTCTCGGTAGGCGGCGATTTTCGGCGCCGACAAATCAAACCCGATGGTCTTGTATTTCTTGCCGAATTCAACTGCAAGCGGCAATCCGACATACCCCAGGCCGACGATAGCAACGGTGGTCATGAATCTATGGTTTGAAAGTGGGCCGCGAATCTCGCGCGGCATATTGAAAAAGCCCAGCGTTGCCACGGAAGAGAGCGCATCGCCGGACGAAAGACAGATGGTAGTTGAAGGGTTTGTTTCAAACTCGCCCCGATTACCGATACAGCCCCCGAACCTTGCTGCCGCTCCCCTTTTGGAATGGTCGGGATGATCGGAGAACCACCCCGCAGCGCCAATCCCTGAGTTACGGGGTTGGTGCTGCAACTTCTGCCGCGCCGGCCCCCGGCAGCCGGCAGACTTTTCCGATTGTTTTTGTAACAGACTCCCCGCGAACCAGGGGGGTGCACGCAGCCCGCCCGCCGGGCCGGCGAAGCGGCTGCCGTTGCAGGCAGCCGACAGTCCGCCACCGCGATGTCAAGCATTCGGACATCCGATGGATGAACCGTGTGCGCTGCACCACGAATCGCGGCGAGCGAGCACCCACGCGCCGATCGACCGTCAGATGCCGACCACAGCCGTCTGTAACCTGTCCATCCCACATCTGGACACAGGTCGGTGAGTGGGTGCCAACACAATCCGCCTCGGCCGGGGCCCGTGTCGGATCCCAGCGTCAGATGGAAGCTAGCGATGTCCCCGACCCTGATCCCTGCGTTCTCTTGTGTCTCGAAGTATCTGACCCTGGTGGTGATCGGCGCGGCCCTGGTGGCCTGCGGTGGTTCGAAGAACGAGGACGCCGCCTCGCCCGAGCCGCAGATGTCGGTGCTGTCCATCAGCCGGGTCGGCCAGGGCACCGTGGCCTCGACGCCGAACGGCATCGACTGCGGCAGCGACTGCTCCGGCTCGTACACGAAGAACACCGAGGTCACCTTGCATGCCGCCGCGGCGCAGGGCAACCAGTTCGTCGGCTGGAGCGGCGTCGGCGTCGACTGCACCGGCACCAGCGATTGCAGCCTGATGCTCGACCAGTCGAAGTCGCTGGTCGCGACCTTCAGCACGGTGAACGCCACCGAGTACCCGCTGGCCGTGACGATCGCCGGCGCCGGTAGCGTGGCCGCCAACACCACGCCGTTCTCGTGCGCCACCGCCACCGATTGCAGCGGCAGCTTCGCCGCCGGCACCGTCGTCACGCTGACGGCCACGCCCGCCTCCGGCTACACCGTCGGCGCCTGGAGCGGCAGCGGCGTCAGCTGCACCGGCAGCACCTGCCAGGTCACGATGAGCGCGGCGCGCAGCGTCAGCGTCAGCTTCACCGCGGTCGCGACGCCGACCTTCGCACTCGGCGTCACGGTCACCGGCTCGGGCACGGTCAGCTCGTCGCCGGCCGGCATCTCGTGCGGCAGCACCTGCACGCACAGCTACGACCAGAACACCGTCGTCACGCTGAACGCCTCGCCGGCCAGCGGCTATTCGTTCAGCGGCTGGAGCGGCGCGGGCTGCTCGGGCACCAACACCTGCGTGGTGACGATGTCGGCCGCGCGCGCGGTCAGCGCCGCCTTCGCGGCGGTGCCGGCCAGCAGCTTCGCACTGACCACCACCGTGACCGGCACCGGCCAGGGCACGCTGGTCTCGAACCTGTCCGGCATCAACTGCCCGACGGCCTGCAGCAGCACCGTGAGCGCCGGCACCAGCGTGACGCTGACCGCCGCCAGCGGCAGCGCGTCGCACTTCAGCGGCTGGACCGGCGCCTGCGCGTCGACCGGCACCGTGACGACCAGCGGCGGCACCTGCACCGTGCAGGTCAGCGCCGCGACGACGGTCGGCGCCGCGTTCGCGCTGAACACCTACACGCTGACGGTCGTCAAGCAAGGCAGCGGCACGGTCGCGTCGACCGGCGGCAGCATCGCCTGCGGCAGCACCTGCAGCGCAAGCTTCAATGCCGGCACCGCCGTCACGCTGACGGCCACGCCGGCCAGCGGCTACACCTTCACGAACTGGAGCGGTGCCTGCACCGGCACCAGCACGACCTGCCAGCTGACGGTCAACGCCGCCGGCAGCGCGACCGCCGTCTTCACCGCCGTGCCGACCTATGCGCTGACCGTGGCGACCACCGGCTCGGGCAGCGTCGGCGCCTCTCCGGCCGGCACCGCCTGCGGCACCGGCTGCAGCAGCTTCGCGTCGGGCACCAGCGTCACGCTGACCGCCACGCCGGCCAGCGGCTACACCTTCACCGCCTGGGGCGGTGCGTGCTCGGGCAGCAGCAGCACCTGCGCGGTCGCGATGACGGCCGCGAAGTCGGTCAGCGCCACCTTCACCGCCACCAGCACCGGCGGCGGTGGCGGCACCAGCGGCAAGAGCTGGTTCGTCGCCACCACCGGCAGCGACAGCGCCGCCGGCACGCTGGCCGCGCCGTTCAAGAGCCTCACGAAGGCAGTCGGCGTCGCGACCGCGGGCGACATCATCGAGGTGCGCGCCGGCACCTACTCCGAGGCGGTGGTGATCCGCACCGCCGGCACCTCCACCGCCCGCATCACGATGCGCGGCTACAACGGCGAGCGCCCGGTGCTGCAACGCACCGGCGCCGGCCCGACCATCTACTTCTACAACAGCGCCTGCGACGAGGACGCCATCGGCAGCGGYACCGGCAACACCGACTGCTTCGCCAGCTGGTGGACCATCCAGGGCATGGAAGTGCGCGGCAGCACGGCCGGCGGCGACGACGGCAACGTGATCAAGATCGACACCGCCAAGGTGCGCATCCAGGGCAACACGTTGTGCTGCAGCGTCGCCGACATCGTCAAGCTGGTGCGCACCGCGAACGACGTCGAGGTGCTGGACAACGAGATCTACCAGAGCAGCAGCGTCGTGACGCCGGGCACCAATGCGCAGGGCGTGGACATCGTCGGCGCCAACAACACCCGCGTGGCCGGCAACTACGTGCACGACGTGCCCGACTTCGGCATGTACGCGAAGGGCAACGCGCGCAGCACGGTCTTCGAGAACAACCTGCTCTACAACATCGGGCGCAGCGACAACGGCCACGCGATCATGCTCGGCCAGGAGACCGACACCGATCGCCTGGTCGACGGCAACTACGAGAGCTACGACGGCATCGTGCGCAACAACGTCGTCGTCAACGCCACCTGGGCCTGCGTCGCGACCTCGTCGTCGTCGAACGTGCGCATCTACAACAACAGCTGCTACAACACCGCCACCGCCGGCCAGGGCTCGATCTTCGTGTCGAACGAGTCGGAGATCGGCACCAAGGGCGTCAACATCGAGATCTACAACAACATCATCTACGGTTCGGCCGGACGCCCGCTGATCAAGGTGAACGCCGACGCGCTGGCCGATTTCTCGACGCTGCGCATCGACGGCAACATCTACTGGGTGACCGGCGGCGCGCCGACCTTCGTGCTGAAGGACAACAGCGTCTCGGCGTCGCAGTGGGCCCTGCAGTACGCGACCGCGAGCGCCGGCCGCACCGACACCAGCCGCATCGTCGACCCGAAGTACGCCAGCACCACCGTGACCGGTGCGACCAGCAGGCCGCTGACGCTGTCGACCGGCAGCCCGGCGATCAACACCGGTGTCGCGACCTCGCTGGTCACGACCGACTACATCGGCACGGCGCGCCCGCTGAACGGCAAGATCGACGTCGGCGCCTACGAGTACTGAAATCCATTGAGATTGCGGAAGTCCCCATGAAGCACCTGCGCCTGCTGGCGACCCTCGCGGTCGCACTGACCCTCGCTGCCTGCGGCAAGGGCGAGGACGACACCCCGGCGGAAGCCAACCAGGCGACGCTCACCGTGAGCCGCGTCGGCCAGGGCCAGGTGCAGTCGAGCCCCGGCGGCATCGACTGCGGCAGCGTCTGCGCGAAGAGCTTCGCGGCCGGCGCCTCGGTGACGCTGAGCGCCGAGCCGGCCAGCGGCTACGACTTCGTCGGCTGGAGCGGCAGCGGCCTCGACTGCAAGGGTACCGGCGACTGCGCGGTGGCGGTCGAGACCTCGAAGGCGGTGACTGCCACCTTCAGCCAGCAAGCGCAGACCCGCTTCAACCTGGCGCTGACGATCGCCGGCAGCGGCAGCGTCACCGCCGACGTCGGCGGCCTGACCTGCGCCACCGCCAGCGACTGCATCGGCAACTACGCCGCCAACAGCGCCGTCACGCTGACCGCCACGCCGGCCACCGGCTACGCCTTCAGCGGCTGGAGCGGCAGCGGCCTCGCCTGCACCGGCAGTACCTGCCAGGTGCAGATGAGCAGCGCCCGCTCGGTCACCGCCACCTTCACCGCGGTGCCGACCGCGAACTTCGCGCTGAACGTGATCCTCAGCGGCTCGGGCAGCGTCAGCTCGTCGCCGGCCGGCATCAGCTGCGGCAGCACCTGCAACAAGAGCTTCGCGCAGGGCAGCAGCGTCACGCTGACCGCCACGCCGAACAGCGGCTTCACCTTCAGCGGCTGGAGCGGCGCGGGCTGCACCGGCAACGGCAGCTGCAAGGTGACGATGAGCAATGCGCAGAGCGTCACCGCGAGCTTCACGCCGACGCCGTCCGGCATGGCGGCCATCAACGTCAAGGTCGACGGCAGCGGCAGCGTTCTGTCGGCGCCGTCGGGCATCAACTGCCCGGGCGACTGCAGCGAATCGCTGCCGATGGGCACCCAGGTCAAGCTGACCGCCCAGGCCGCCGCGAAGCAGCGCTTCACCGGCTGGACCTCCGGCTGCACCGGCACCGACGCCACCTGCAACGTCACGCTGTCGAGCGCGACCTCGGTCAACGCGGCGTTCCAGGCCATCACCTACACGCTGACGGCGACCAAGACCGGCTCGGGCAGCATCACCTCGTCGACCGGCGGGCTGAACTGCGGCGCGACCTGCGCGGTGAGCCTGGAAACCGGCACCGCGACCACGCTGACCGCGACGCCGGCGGAGGGCTTCCAGTTCGCCTCCTGGGGCGGCGCCTGCGCGAGCAGCAAGGTGGCGACCTGCAGCCTGACGATGAGCGCGAACCAGGCGGCCAGCGCGACCTTCACCGAGAAGCCGAAGTACACGCTGACGGTCGCGAGCGCCGGCACCGGCAGCGGCACCGTGGCGATCGCGACGCCGGCCGGGCTCAGCTGCGGCGCGTCGTGCACGCAGAACTTCGCGTCGGGCACCGTCGTGACGCTGAACGCCACACCCGGCGCGAGCGCCACCTTCAGCGGCTGGAGCGGCGCCTGCACCGGCACCGGCGCCTGCACGGTGACGATGACGCAGGCCGCTGCGGTCACCGCCACCTTCGCATCGACCGCACCGGCCGACACCACGCCGCCCACCGTCTCGAGTACGACGCCGGCCACCGGCGGCACCTCGATCGGCATCGCGACCACCGTCTCGGTGACGTTCTCGGAAGCCGTCAACTGCAGCACCGTGACGAGCGCGAGCTTCGGCATCAGCGGCATCAGCGGCACGGTCTCGTGCAGCGGCTCGACCGCGATCTTCACGCCGGCCGCGAGCCTGGCGTATGCGACGAGCTACACCGCGCAGGTGACGACTGCAGTGAAGGACACGGCCGGCAACGCGATGGCCGCCGCGAAATCGTGGGCGTTCACGACCGGCGCGGCACCGGTCGCGGGCGGCGCGTTCAGCTTCATGGCCTACGGCGACAGCCGCTCGGGCAACGGCTGCGACGGCAACACGGCGCACATCGCGCTGGTCAGCCGCATGGTGGCCGAGCCGGCGTCGTTCGTGTTCAACCTCGGCGACATGATCACCGGCTACGACAAGTCGACCAACTGGATCCAGCGCGGCGACTGCCCGAGCGATGCCTCGAAGGGCAGCTTCAAGGAGATCATCGCGCCGCTGCAGACCAAGACGCCGGCCGCCGGCCTGCCGGTCTTCTACTACCCGGTGGTCGGCAACCACGACGACAACTTCGGCGATGGGTGGTACCCGGACAAGTTCGGCGACGGCTTCTGCAGCGTGTTCGACCCGAAGCAGCTGGTGCCCAACCACACGCAGAGCAAGGCCTACTTCAAGGACTGGACGACCTCCAGCATCAAGCACTACAGCGATGCGGAGTTCTACACCGCCGCCTGCGCGACCACGCGCAACGGCGTGTACCCGGACTTCATGTACTACTCGTTCGACTACAAGAACACCCACTTCGTCGTGCTGCGGATCAACTCCGACTACTTCGACCTGATGGAGTGCTCGAGCAACTGCACCGCGGCGAACGAAGGCAACTACGACGCCTACTACTACAAGCACCAGCTCGACTGGCTGCGCTACGACCTGGCGAAGGCGGTGGCCAACACCGCCATCCAGAACACCGTGGTGCTGATGCACGCGCCGGTGATCTCGTACTCCGACGGCCATGCGCCGGTGGCCTCGTGGCCGACGCTGGTCAAGGAGTTCAGCAAGTACAAGGTGAAGATGGTGATCTCGGGCCACAGCCACGTGTACGAACGCTCGGTGCCGGTGTATGCCGACGATGCCAACCCGAACGGCGTGCGCGACGATGCCAAGGGCACCGTCTACGTGGTGACCGGCGGCGGCGGCTCGGCGCTGGCCGGCTTCAAGACGCTCGGGCCGCTGAATGCCAAGGCGACCGCGGCGCACCACTACATGAAGCTGGACGTGAACGGCAGCACGCTCACGGTGAAGACGATCGGCAAGGACGGGACCGTCCTCGACTCCTTCTCTAGATAAATTGAATGACACCGCATCCACCTGATTGAGGGGGATGCGCGGCACCGCAAGTGCCGGCCCACGTCAGACAATCGGGACTCGCCCGGGTACTGCCCGGGCGCCGTCGTTTCTCCCCGAGGTGTTCTTTCGAGGTCCGGGCCGTGGTCATCAGCAGAATCCAGCAGTTCGCGGCAGCCGCCGCATTCATCGTCGCCGGCCTGGCCGGGTGCAGCGGAGGCGGTGGCGGGTCCGGGGATGGCGGCGGGGGTGAGCCGACCGGCCCGCAGCTCGCACTGCAGGTGCACGTCGACGGCTCCGGCAGCATCACCTCGACGGTGGCCGGGCTCGGCTGCAGCGGCGATTGCAGCGTCTCGCTGACGCAGGGCACGAGCTTCGTGCTGAACGCGGTGCCGGGCACCGGCTACGTGTTCAGCGGCTGGGGCGGCGCCTGCAGCGGCACCGGCACCTGCACCGTGACGATGAGCGCGGCCACGGCGGTGAGCGCGAGCTTCACGCCCGGCGGCAGCTCCAGCGGCAAGAGCTGGTTCGTCAGCGCCACCGGCAGCGACAGCGCGGCCGGCACGCTGGCGGCACCGTTCAAGACGATCACCCAGGCGGTCGGCGTGGCAACCGCCGGAGACACCATCGAAGTGCGCGCCGGCACCTACAACGAGGCGGTGGTCATCCGCACCGCCGGCACCTCGGCGGCGCGCATCACGCTGCGCGGCTACGGCGCCGACCTGCCCGCACGCCCGGTGCTGCAGCGCACCGGCACCGGCCCGACGATCTACTTCTACAACGACGCCTGCGACGAGGACCAGATCGGCAGCGGCAGCGGCAACACCGACTGCTTCGCGAGCTGGTGGACGGTGCAAGGCCTCGAGGTGCGCGGCAGCACGACCGGCGGCGACGACGGCAACGTGATCAAGATCGACACCGCGAAAGTCCGCATCCAGGGCAACAAGCTGTGCTGCAGCGTCGCCGACGTCGTCAAGCTGGTGCGCACCGCGAACGACGTCGAGGTGCTGGACAACGAGATCTTCCAGAGCAGCGGCGTCGTGACGCCGGGCAGCAATGCGCAGGGCATCGACATCGTCGGTGCCAACAACACCCGCGTGGCCGGCAACTACGTGCACGACGTGCCCGACTTCGGCATGTACGCGAAGGGCAATGCGCGCAGCACGATCTTCGAGAACAACCTGCTGGTGAACATCGGCCGCGCCGACAACGGCCACGCGATCATGCTGGGCCAGGAGACCGACGCCGACCGGCTGACGGATGGCCGCTACGAGAGCTACGACGGCATCGTGCGCAACAACGTCGTCGTCAACGCCACCTGGGCCTGCGTCGCGACCTCGTCGTCGTCGAACGTGCGCATCTACAACAACAGCTGCTACAACACCGCCACCGCCGGCCAGGGCTCGATCTTCCTGTCGAACGAGTCGGAGGTCGGGCAGGCCGGCACCGGCGTCGAGATCGTCAACAACATCATCTACGGCTCGGGCAACCGGCCGGTGATCAAGGTCAACGCCGATGCGCTGACCGACTTCACGACGCTGCGCATCAGCGGCAACATCTACTGGACCAGCAACGGCGCGCCGACCTTCTCGCTGAAGGACACGCAGGTGCCGGCCGGCCAGTGGTCGACGCTGTACAACACCATCACCGGCCTGACCGATGCGAGCCGCGTGCTCGACCCGCAGTTCGCGACCACCACCGGCGGCACCCCGCTGACGCTGAAGGCCACGAGCCCGGCGATCAACACGGGTGTGCCGACCGCGCTGGTGGCGAAGGACTTCCTCGCGACGGCGCGGCCGCAGGGCGGCAAGATCGACGTCGGCGCGTATGAATACTGAACGGAGCCCCGCGATGCATCGCTTCTTCCACATCACGCTGGTGGTTCTCGCCGCCGTCGCGGCCTGCAGCGGCGGCGGAGGCGGAGATTCGGCGGAAGCCGCGCCCGGCACGCCGCCCGCCGGCGACGGCACCTCGTTCAGCTTCCTGGCCTATGGCGACAGCCGGGCCGGCGGCGGCTGCGACGGCAACGCCATCCACATCAACCTGGTGACCAAGATGGCGGCCGAGGCCAGCGCGGCCTTCGTCTTCAACACCGGCGACATGATCACCGGCTACGACAAGTCGACCAACTGGGTGCAGCGCGGCGACTGCGCGACCGATGCGGCCAAGGGCAGCTTCAAGGAGATCATCGCGCCGCTGCAGAACAAGGCGCCGGCGGCCGGGCTGCCGGTGTACTACTTCCCGGTGGTCGGCAACCACGACGACAACTTCGGCGACGGCTGGTACCCGGACAAGTTCGGCAACGGCTTCTGCGACGTGTTCAGCCAGGCGACGGTGCAGAAGCTGGTGCCCAACCACACGCAGGCCAAGGCCTACTTCCAGGACTGGACGCGCACCGACATCCAGCACCTGACCGACAGCGCGTTCTACGCATCGGCCTGCGCCAAGGTGCGCGGCGTGTATGCGGAGTTCATGTACTACTCGTTCGACTACAAGAACACGCACTTCACGGTGATGCACCTGAATTCGGACTACTACAACCTGATGGAGTGTTCGAACGGCTGCACCGTGGCGAACGAGGGCAACTACGACTCGTACTACTACAAGCACCAGCTCGACTGGCTGCGCTGGGACCTGGCGAAGGCGGCGGCCAACCCGGCGATCAAGAACACCATCGTGCTGACGCATGCGCCGCTGGTGACGTATTCCGACGGGCACGCGGCGAACGCGTCGTGGAACACGCTGCTGCAGGAGTTCAGCAAGTACAAGGTGAAGATGGTGATCTCGGGCCACAACCACGTGTACGAGCGCTCGGTGCCGGTGTATGCCGACAGCGCGAACCCGGCGGGCGTGCGAGACGATGCGAAGGGCACGGTCTACCTGATCACCGGCGGCGGGGGGTCGGACTTGGCGGGCTTCCGCACGATCGGTGCGTTGAACGCCAAGGCCACCGCGGTGAACCACTACGTGCGCTTCGACATCAAGGATTCGACGATCACCGCCAAGGTGATCGGTGTCGACGGCAGCACCATCGACAGCTTCACGCGCTGATCCGGCTTACTTGCGCAGGCGGGCCAGTTCCGCCTGCGTCTCCTGCCACAGCTCCATGCCGATGTTCGCGCCGATGCCGGCATTCACGCGCGTCAGCTTGTCGCGCATGCGGCCGGCCTCGACCGGCGACAGCTCGTTGATCTGCATGCCCTTGGCCTTCAGGTCGGCCAGCGCCTTGCCGGCCTCGTCGCGCGTGTCCTTGCGCTCGAAATCACGGCTCGCCTTCGCGGCATCGGCCAGCACCTTCTGCTCGTCCTTCGACAGGCCGTCCCACCACTTCTTGCTGACCAGCACGATCCACGGGCTGTAGACGTGGTTGGTGATGCTGAGGTACTTCTGCACCTCGAAGAACTTGCTCGACAGGATGGTGTTGTACGGATTCTCCTGCCCGTCGACCGTGTTCGTCTCCAGCGCGCTGAACAGCTCGGAGAACGGCAGCGGCACCGCGTTCGCGCCCAGCGTCTTGAAGCTGTCCAGGTAGACGTTGTTCTGCATCACGCGCAGCTTGACGCCGTTCAGGTCTTCCAGCTTCGTGATCGGCCGCTTGCTGTTGGTCAGGTTGCGGAAGCCGTTCTCCCAGTACGCGAGGCCGACCAGGCCTTTGTCCTGCAGCCTGGCATTCACCTTCTGGCCGATCGGGCCATCGAGCACCGTGTCGGCTTCCTTCGCGTTGTTGAACAGGAACGGCGTGTCCCACAGTGCCATCTCCTTCGTGATGCCGACCAGCGTCGCGGTGGAGCCGACCATCATCTCCTGCGCGCCACCGATCAGCGCCTGCTGCATCTGCACGTCCGGGCCGAGCGCGGCGGCGCCGATCGCGCGCACCTTCATCTTGCCGCCCGAAGCCTTCTCGACCTGCTCGGCGAAGAATTTCGCGGCACGGCCCTGGTTGCTCTGCTCGTTCAGCCCGTAGCCGAAACGGATCAGGCGCGGCTTGATGTCCTGCGCGAAGCCGGCGAGCGGCGCGGTGAAGGCGGCCACCGCAGCGGCGGCCACGAGCGTACGGCGAATCATGGTCATGGTTTGTCTCCTGGGGGATGGAAGAAAAGGAAATCTCCGTGCAATGGCCTCAGTGCATCCAGTGCACCGGCGCGATCACGATCTGCGGGAACACGACGAACAGCGCCAGCAGCAGCACGTAGACCAGCAGGAACGGGTTGACGCCCTTGATCACGCTGCTCATCGGCAGCCGGCCGACACCGGCCACCACGTTCAGCACCGTGCCCACCGGCGGCGTGATCAGCCCGATCGCGCCGTTCAGGATGAACATCAGCCCGAAGTAGACCGGGTCGATGCCGGCCTTCACCGCGATCGGCAGCATCACCGGGCCGAAGATCAGGATCGTCGGCGTCAGGTCGAGCGCGGTGCCGATCAGCACCAGCACGACCATCATCACCGCCATCAGCAGGCGCGGGCTCTCGACCAGCGGACCCAGCCAGTTCGTCAGCACGCTCGGCAGGTCGGCCAGCGTGATCATGTAGCTCGCGACCTGCGCGCCGGCGCACAGGAACATCACGATGGCCGTGGTCTTGGCCGCGCGCACCAGCACGCCGCCGACCTCGACGACGCGCATCTCGCGGTGCACGAACAGCGCCACCACCAGCGCATAGAAGGCCGCGACCACCGCCGCCTCGGTCGGCGTGAAGACGCCGCTCTTCATGCCGCCGATGATGATGATCGGCATCAGCATCGCCCAGAAGGCCCGGGTGGTCGCCTTCAGGCGCTCGCGCATCGGCAGCGGCGTGCCCTTCGGCAGCTCGATGCGGCGCAGCACCCACTTCCACGCGAAGATCAGCCCGACCCCCATCAGCAGCCCCGGCACGATGCCGGAGATGAACAGCGCCGAGATCGAGGTGTTGGTCGTCACGCCGTAGATCACGAACGGCATCGACGGCGGGATGATCGGCGCGATGATCCCGCCCGATGCGATCAACCCGGCCGAAGTCGCCATCGGGTAGCCCTGCTGGCGCATCATCGGCAGCAGGATGGTGGCGAGCGCCGCGGTGTCGGCGAGTGCCGAGCCGCTCATGCTGGCCATCAGCACCGCCGCGCCGATCGCCACGTAGCCGAGGCCGCCGCGGATGTGGCCGACCCAGGCCTGCGCCATGTCGATGATGCGGCGGCTGATGCCGCCGGAGTTCATCAGCTCGCCGGCCAGGATGAAGAACGGCACCGCCAGCAGCGGGAAGCTGTCGATGCCGGCCACCAGGTTCTGCGCCAGCAGCTGGGTGTCCCAGAAGCCGAGCACCCAGGCCATGCCGGCCCCGGTGAGCACCAGCGCGAGCGCCATGTTCATGCCGATGCCCATCAGCAGCAGCATGCCGGCGGAGAAGACGACGAATGCCAGACCTTCGGGCGACATCACTCGACCTCCGCGCCGTGGCCGAGCGCCATCGGCTTGTTGCGCACCAGCTCGACGAACGCCATCGCGCCGATCGCGAGCGCGCACAGCAAGGCCGGCAGCGGCAGCAGCGCCGCCGGGTAGCCGAGCACCACCGAGCGGCTGTCCATGCCGACCACCACCTGCTGCCACGCGCCCCAGGCCAGCATCGCGCAGGCCGCCACGACCAGCAGGCGGATCAGCACCGTGAGCAGCCGCATGGCCAGCGGCTTGCGCTGCAGCGCGCCGAGCAGGCTGGTGAAGGCCATGTGCTCGCCCAGCGGGTAGGCGGCCGTCGCGCCGATGAACACCATCCACACGAACAGCAGCCGCGACAGCTCCTCGCTGGCCGCGACGCCGCTGCCGAAGCCGTAGCGCAGCACGACGTTGATGAACACCGCGACCGCCATCACGCCCAGGCAGGCGCCCATCGCGAGGTTGGCCAGGCRCAGCAGCGGATGAGGCCGCGCGGAAGCCGGCGCAGAAGAAGAGTCGGTCGTCATGGGGTCTCCGTGGCATGCAGCCAGGCCGAGATGCGGGTCTGCAGTTCGGCCAGCGGCGCGGTCGCGTCGACCCGCAGCACGCGCGGCTCGCCGACCGGCGACTCGAGCGTCTCGAACTGGCTGTCGACCAGGCTGGCCGAGAAGAAATGCGCCGACGCCCGCGCGGTGACGCGCGCCAGCGCCTGCTCGCGCGTCAGGTCGAGGAACACGAAGCGCAGCGCGGGGGCGGCGGCGCGCAGCCGCTCGCGGTAGGCGCGGCGCAAGGCCGAGCAGGTGAGCACGATGCCCTGCGGGTGCGCCGCCAGCTCGCCGGCCAGCGTCGTCAGCCAGCCGTCGCGGTCGGCATCGGTCAGCGGGATGCCGCGGCTCATCTTGTCGCGGCTGGCCGCGCTGTGGTGATCGTCACCCTCCACCAACTGCAGCCGCTCGGCCTGCGCGACCACCGCGCCCACCGTCGATTTGCCGCACCCGGCCACCCCCATCATCACCACCGAACCGATCATCTGCCGCCGCACGAGAAGAACTGGAAAACAAGGCCTGGGCGCGCCGAGCCGCAAGCAGCCCAGACAGCGCTGTCCTCCGCAGAAAAGCGGTGGATATCAGGGGAATCACTGCATCATCTTCGTTGCAGGACAGCGCTATCCTAGTGAACAATGGCTCGCCCACCGATGCGGACTTTCCCTGATGGGCTCCCCTGACCCACGCGCCATGACGACCGACGCCACCTTCACCAGCAGCACGCCCTCCCGCCCGCGCGCCACCGGCCGCGTGACGCTGGCCGACGTGGCGCGGCTGGCCGAGGTGAGCCCGATCACGGTGTCGCGCGCGCTGCGCGGCGAGCGCGCGGTGCACCCCGACCTGGTCGCGCGCGTCAAGAGCGCCGCGCAGCGCCTGGGCTACGTGCCCGATCCGGCGGCGCGCGCGCTGGCGTCGCGGCACAGCGCGCACGTCGCGGTGCTGATCCCGATGCTGTCGAACGCGCTGTTCGTCGACCTGCTCGAGGAGGTGCAGCGCACGCTGCGCGCCGCCGGCTACCAGAGCCTGATCGGCGTCACGCACTACGACATCGGCGAAGAAGAGCAACTGCTGCGCGAGCAGTTGCAGCACCGTCCGGCCGGCCTGATGGTGACCGGGCTCGACCGCAGCGAGGCCACGCGGGCGCTGATCGCGCAGAGCGGCGTGCCCTGCGTGCACCTGATGGAGCTGTCGGAGGTGCCGGGCGTCTACAGCGTCGGTTTCTCGCAGGCCGATGCGGCGGCGGCGCTGACGCGCCACCTGCTGTCGCGCGGGCGGCGCCGCATCGCGTTCGCCGCCGCCCAGCTCGACCCGCGCACGATGCAGCGGCGCGAAGGCTGGCGGCGCGAGCTGAAGCTGGCCGGCGCGTACGACGCGACGCTCGAATGGCTGAACCCGGCACCGTCGTCGCTCGCGCTCGGCGGGCAGATGCTGGAGCAGATCCTCGAGCTGAAGCGGCCGGTCGATGCGATCTTCTTCTGCAACGACGACCTGGCGCAAGGCGCGCTGCTGGCCGCGCTGCGGCTGGGCGTGGCGGTGCCGGAGCGCATCGCGATCGCCGGCTTCAACGACCTGACCGGCAGCGACCAGATGCTGCCGGCGCTGACCACCGTTCGCACGCCGCGCGGCGAAGTGGGCGCGGCGGCGGCGCGCATGCTGCTGGCGCTGATGCGCGGCGAGAGCGTCGCGCAGCCGGCGATCGATGCGGGGTATCAGCTGATGGTGCGGCAAAGCACCTGAGCGAACGGCCGCGGAGGCCGGGCTTCGGATTCCGAGGGCGCCTTTCGCATTACCGCGCGGCGAGTCCGATGCTTTGCGGATGATGGCCCGACCGTCACTCCCGGCGCCCGCCCCCTCTGCGAGGAATCCAACCGTGAAGATCAACTCGACCGCAACTCCCACCAGCACGCCGATGTCGACATCGGCCGCCCAGCCCACATCCCCGCAGCCGACCCTGTCGACCGCCTCGCGTCGCTCCACGGCAGACGATGCAGCCGGCTCATCGCTGAAGCGCAGGACCAGCTCGTCCAAGGG
This sequence comes from Rhizobacter sp. P2_H3, assembly GCF_056403355.1. NCBI lineage: Bacteria > Pseudomonadati > Pseudomonadota > Betaproteobacteria > Burkholderiales > Sphaerotilaceae > Rhizobacter > Rhizobacter sp. P2_H3. The sequence continues at coordinate 69,614 of NZ_JBFUFQ010000002.1, forward strand.
TTCGATGGCATCCCGCGGCGCACGACCCGCCGCATCGGCCGCCGGCACCGGCGAGCCGCCCTTGTCGTTCGATCAAAGCGTCCTGCAACTGGGCAAGGGCGTCATCCGCCAAGGCGATGACACGCCCAGGCAGGCGAATGGACAGCCCTACGAGGTCATGACCTATGTGCGGCCCGGCACGGGCGAAAAGGCGGAGGTCACCGGCCTCTCCCAGCCGAACGGCAAGTTCACGGTGTTCGACCACACGACCCACCAGCCGGTCCACGACCTGACGAAGATCGGGGTGCGAGGCGATGGCGATGCCGCCACGCCGGCCCAGGTCGGCGTCGACCCGAAAGAGGCCCGGCTGAAGGGGGGCGCCTCCTACTGGCGCGACCAGCACGGCACGCTGCGCGATGAGCACGGCTACGATGCGTCGCACCTGGATTTCCCACCGGCCGGCTACGGTGACGCGTCGGGCGCCGGCCCCTCGGGCTACTACGGTGCTTCGTCGAGCAGTCAGCCGACGGGCCACTACGGTGCTTCGTCGAGCAGCCAGCCTATGGGCTACTACGCGCCCTATGAGCCGGCGCCGCTGCCGTACGCTCCTGCCGCACCCGTCTACGGGCAGCCGATCGATCACCGCCAAGCGCCGGTGATGGCCGACGCACAGCGGAATACATCGTTCAGCATGGGAAAGCAACGCGGGCTCGGTTCGCGCATCGATCGCACGGACCACTCCAACGCCGATTGCGGGCAGCATGCGTCCGGCAGCCACGACTACTTCGTCAGTTCCCACGATCCGTATTTCGGGGCCCCTTCGGTCGAAAGCGTGCGCAGTCCGCTGCACCTCGACGTGAACAACGGCCTCACGTTCGACCAGTTCGCCGCCACCCCGATTCCCCACGGGGCCACCTCGGTGGCCCACTGGAACAATGACACGCAGGGCTTCCACTACGCGCGGATCCACCGCGACGCGTACGGCCAGGTCACCCACCTGTCGCAGACCGATGCCAACACCGCCGACCAACCGGGCAAGGGTGGGGTGTTCCGGAAGTACGACAAGGGCATGAACCTGGTCGGACAGCGTGGCGTGCAACCTGTCACCCACCTGCGCAACCACGGCGAGTTCGCGGCGTACTGCGTCAACAACTACAGCGCGAACGGCCTGTTCTTCTTCACCAGTCACAGCTGACGCCGGCCGGCCGGGCATGTGCAGCGGGTGGTTTCTCCGATACTCTGCGCGTCTCGAAGGCTTCACCTGCCCGCCGTGCCCGACCTGTTCCGCCGCCAGGCCATCGACCACCAGCGCCAGAAGTTCCACGGCGCCATCGTGCTGACGCGCAGCCCGCAGCAGGCCGCGTGGACGGCTTTCTTCGTGCTGCTGGTGTTCGCGCTGATCGCGTTCGCCGCGACGCAGGGCTTTGCGCGCCAGGAAACCGTCGGCGGCGTGCTGCTGCCGAGCGGCGGCGTGCTGCGGCTGGTGGCGCCGCAGGCCGGCGTGGTGCTCGCGGGTGGTGCCGCGCAGGGGCAGCAGGTGGCGGCGAACGCGCCGGTGCTGCGCTTGTCGGCCGAGCAATCCAGCGCGCAGGGGCCGACGCAGTCGGCCGTCGCCGACTCGCTGACCAGCCGCCAGCAGGCGCTGCGCGACGAGCTGAAGCAGCAGGCCGAGCAGGCGCGCCAGCAGGCCGCCGCGCTCGATGCGCGCAGCACCAGCCTGGAGGCTTCGCTGAGGCAGCATGAGCGCGAGATCGCGTTGCAGCGCGAACGCGTCGCGGTGATGCAGGACATCGCCGCGCGCTACCCGGAGCTGGTGCGCTCGGGCGCGGTGTCGCCGGTCGAGGTCGCCGAGAAGAACGCCGAGGTGCTCGACCAGCAGTCGCGCCTGGCCACGCTGGAGCGCCAGCGGCTCGCGCTGCAGCAGGACCTGGCCGCCACCCGCGCGCAGCGCCAGGCCGTGCCGCTGCAGGCCGACCGCGAGGGCTCGCAGCTGCGGCGCGAATCGCAGGCGCTGTCGCAGCAGCAGGCCGAGAACGAAGCGCGCCGCGAGACGGCCGTGCTGGCACCACAGGCCGGGCGCATCGCCACCGTGCTCGCCAGCCCCGGCCAATCGGTCGCGGCGGGCCAGCTGCTGGCGACGCTGCTGCCCGGCGGCAACGGCGGCGCACTGGAAGCCGAGCTCGACGTGCCGACCCGCGCCGCCGGTTTCGTGAAGCCGGGCACGCCGGTGAAGCTGCGCGTCGATGCGTTCCCGTATGCGCGCTTCGGCCAGCTGCCGGCGCACGTTCGCGAGGTGTCGCAGAGCGCGGTGACGGCCGTCGACAGCCGGTCCGCTGACGTGGTGGGCGGCGCGGCGGGCGGCGGCACCTACCGCGTGCGCGTCGTGATCGACCCGACCGACAGCGCCGCGCTCGCCTGGCGCGACGCGCTGAAGGCCGGCATGCGCGTGCAGGCCAGCCTGGTCGCCGAGAAGCGCACGCTGATCGAGTGGGTGCTGGAGCCGCTGGCCGGCCTGCAGGTGGCGGCGCGATGAGCCTGGAGCAGGATCCGGTGCCGCCCGGCGTGACGCGCCGGCTCGGCCTGTCGCGCCACCTGCCGGTGATCGTGCAGACCGAGGCCACCGAATGCGGGCTCGCGAGCATCGCGATGATCGCCGTCTACCACGGCATCGACACCGACCTGCCGACGCTGCGGCTGCGCTTCGCGCTGTCGCGCAAGGGCACCAACTTCGAGAGCATGGTGCGCATCGCCGGTGCACTCGGGCTGGACAACCGGCCGTTGAAGCTCGAGATGGAGCACCTGCCGCAGCTCCAGCTGCCCTGCGTGCTGCACTGGGACATGAACCACTTCGTCGTGCTGAAGTCGGTGTCGGCGCGGCGCATCGTGATCCACGACCCGGCGATCGGCGTGCGCAGCTTCACGCCGGAAGAGTTCGCGCAGCACTTCACCGGCATCGCGATGGAGCTGACGCCGGCCGCCGGCTTCGAGCCGCGGCGCGAGAAGCTCGAGTTCACGCTGCGCGGGTTGATGGGCCGCATCACCGGGCTCGGGCCGGCGCTCGGGCAGATCCTGGCGCTCGCGGTGGCGCTCGAGGTGGTGGTGATCGCGCTGCCGTTCTACCTGCAGTGGGTGGTCGACCACGGGCTGCTCGCGGCCGACCTCGACCTGCTCGCGATCCTCGCGATCGGCTTCGGGCTGCTGGTGCTGCTGCAGACGGGCCTCGGCGCGGTGCGCGGCTGGTGGGTCGCGACGCTGAGCGCGCGGCTCAATTTCCAGTGGCTGGGCAACGTGTTCGGCCACCTGGTGAAGCTGCCGCTGGAGTTCTTCGAGAAGCGGCACGTCGGCCACATCATCTCGTGCTTCGGGTCGGTGACGGTGATCCAGAAGACGCTGACGACCAGCGTGGTCACCGCGCTGGTCGATGCGCTGATGGTGCTCGGCACCGCCGCGATGATGGCGGCCTACAGCCTGAAGCTGCTCGCGGTGTCGCTGGCCGCGATGGCGCTGTACGCCGGCTTGCGCTGGTCGGTGTTCCGGGCGCTGCGCGCGGCGAGCGCCGAGGAGATCATCCACGCCGCGCGGCAGCAGACGCACTTCCTCGAGACCGCGAGCGGCATCCAGAGCGTGCGGCTGTTCGGCCGCGGCAACCTGCGCCGCGCCGGCTGGATGAACATGCTGGCCGACCAGTTCAACGCCGGCCTGCGGGTGCAGCGCGTGCACATCGGCAACGAGACGGCGCAGACGCTGCTGTTCGGGCTGGAGCGGGTGCTGGTGGTGTGGCTCGCGGCGCGCTCGGTGCTGGCCGGCAGCTTCACGGTCGGCATGCTGTTCGCGTACATGGCCTACAAGGAGCTGTTCTCGACGCGCGTCGCGTCGATGATCGACAAGCTGTCGGAGCTGGCGATGCTGCGGCTGCACGGCGAGCGCGTGGCCGACATCGTGCTGGCCGAGGCCGAGGCGGCCGAGGGGCTGGCGGGTGCGAACGCGGTCGAGGTCGACCTGTCGCGCCGGCCGGCGCGCATCGAGCTGCGCGGCGTCTCGTACCGCTACGCGAGCACCGAGCCGTGGGTGCTGGAGAACGTCGACCTGACGGTGGAAGCCGGCGAGTGCCTCGCGCTGACCGGTGCCTCGGGTTGCGGCAAGACGACGCTGGTGAAGGTGATGCTCGGGCTGCTGCCGCCGACGCAGGGCGAGGTGCTGTTCGACGGCACGCCGATCCTGCACCTGGGTCTCGCGAACTACCGCGCGCTGATCGGCACGGTGATGCAGGAGGATCGCCTGTTCTCCGGCTCGCTGGCCGACAACATCTGCTTCTTCGATGCCGAGCCCGACATGGCGCGCATCGAGGCCTGCGCCAAGCTCGCGGCGATCGAGGCCGAGATCCAGGCGATGCCGATGGGCTACCACACGCTGGTCGGCGACGTGGGCGTCGGCATCTCGGGCGGGCAGAAACAGCGCGTGCTGCTGGCGCGTGCGCTGTACCGCCAGCCGCGCATCCTGGTGCTCGACGAGGCGACCAGCCACCTCGACCTGCGCAACGAGCAGACGGTGAACGACGCGGTGGCGGCGATGCAGCTGACGCGCGTGGTGGTCGCGCACCGGCCGGACACGATCGCGATGGCGGATCGGGTGGTGGTGATCGAGCGGGGGCGGGTAGCGGGGGAGGAGCCTACCCCCACCCCACATCCCGCGGATGCCGCATCGCCGAGCTGACGATCTCCAGGTCCTTCGCCTCGACGCCGAATTCCTCGAACCGGGTTCGCCATTCGCGCACGCAGCGGGCGATGCGATCGACGATCTCGCGGGCCTGCTCTTGCGTCAGCCCGAACATCGGCGCCCGGCTCAACGCATTCGACAAGGTCGCGAGACGCCCTTGCGCACCGACGCTCAGGTGCAGGTAGCGCGTGTGCCCCACCTGTGGCTTCGGCAGCACGTCGTAGAGCGGGCTGAGCGTCCAGCCCTTGGCCTGCGGCTGCCACACGAACGCATGGTTGCGCAGGTGGTCGTCGTCGTTGCTGACCAGGATGTTGAAGACCATGCGGCCGAACAGCTCCGTGCGGTCGCCCTGCACCCGCCCTGCCGCGCCGATGGCGGCGAGCTTCAGCGAGATGTCGGCATACGACGCCTGTGAGGACTGCGACTCGTGCAGTTCGAGCGCCGTCAGCGCACTGATGGCGTGGCGCCGCGCGAAGCCGCCTTCGCAGGGGTAGCGGTCGAAGCGCTCGATCAGCATCACGTCGCGGCCATCGGGCAGGCGCAGCAGTTCGGTCGCCGGCACGGTCAGGCCGCAGGTGCGGGCCAGCTCCAGCGTCGCCCGCTCCACCGCCGGGATGTTGAAGCGATCGTCGACCGACGGGAACTTCGCGAGGTACTGGACGCCGTCCTTCACCACCACCGCCTTCGGGCGCGCGCCGCCCATGCTGGGGCCGGCATCGAACAACTGCTCCAGCTCCTGCGGCACCGGCTCGCTGCGCTGGACCTTGTCGGCCGCATCCAGCAGGTAGCGCACGTCGGCCACCGGTACCAGCCGGCCGCGCGTCTCCTCGTGCTGCAGGCTCGAGCGAACGTCTAGCGCGCCGAACCGGTTCGAGCCGGCCTCCATCAGGTAGCGCGTCTCCGGCAACGCATTCGGCGGCACCTTCAGGATGTTCTCGATGACGCGGCGGCCCCACATGTCGGGCATCGCATCGCGCACGGCACCGAAGAACTCCAGGCCGTTGGACGGCTCGTACGTGCGCTGCGAGCCGGGCACGGCCCCCTCGAGCGACAGCGTCGCCGCATCGACCGGGATGGCTTTCGGCCGTTCGAGGTACTTGGCGCCATAGCCGAAGCTCGACGACACGCGCTTCAGCCCCTCTTCGACGATGCCCAACTGCCCGGCCGGAACAGCCTTCAGCTCGTCCGGCAACCAGGCGAAGACGACCCCTTTGAACTCAGAAGGCATAGGGATCCTCCTCGGCGGCCTTGCCCCTGGATCCGGTCGCGCGCTTGCGCTGTTCGAGTTCACGCCGGACGCGGCCGGCAGCATCGGCATCCGGGTCTGCGGCCTTCTGGAGAATCGGCAGCAGGTTGGAGACCTCCATCGCCGACAGCCATGATGAGAAGCTGACCGCCGGGTCACCGCGCTCGATGCGCTGCAAGGTGGCGATGCTCATGCGGGCACGCTCCGCGAAGTCGGCCTGCGTGAGGTTGCGCGCCAGGCGGGCCAGGCGGATCGCAGCGCCCAACTGGCCCGAGGCCGCGAGGGACGCAGGACTGGCAAAGGCAGCTTCGGGACGGCGCATGACTTCTAGCAGCCAAAGGAACGCATCATATCTGATGCATACAGCCATCGATAACAAATCATATTTGCCACCTTGAGTCGATAAGGTGGCAATTAAGCCGCAACTCCCAGAAGACCGAATCAGTCCATTTGTCTCCTCTTGCCCCGCTGGCGCCTCACTTCACCGGCTTGAACGCGATCACGTCGATCTCCACCTTCGCATCCACCATCAACCGCGCCTCGGTCGTCGAGCGCGCCGGCTTCCCGTTCGGGAAGTAGCTCATGTAGATGCGGTTGAACGCGCCGAAGTCGCGCGCGTCCTGCAGCCAGCAGGTGCTCTTGCAGACGTCGTCGAACGTTGCGCCGGCCAGCGCCAGCACCGACTTCAGGTTCTCCATCACCTGGCGCGTCTGCGCCTCGATGCCGCCGGCGACGATCTCGCCGTTCGCATCCGCCGGGACCTGGCCCGACACGTAGATGAAGTCACCGGCGCGCACGGCCGGAGAGAACGGCCGCGCCTGGCGGTCGGAAGCCACCGGCGGGGCGCCAAGGTATTCGAGGGGCATGGAAGACTCCTTCAGGGTGAAAACAGTGCAGCTGCGCACCATAGATGTGAAAGTGTCTTTCAGTCAACACTGTCACATGGCGGGTAAACCCCGATTATTTGGCACGGCGATTGCTCCATAGTCGCGTCGTTCTGAAAAATATTTTCAGATTTCAGCCGTACTGCCCTTGTTGGAGATCCCGCCATGTCCCGCATCGCTTCCCTCCCCCGCCGCACCCTGCTGAAGCTGCCCGCCGCGCTCGGCCTGGCCGCCTGCCTGCTCGGGGCCGCCGGCACCGTGCAGGCCCAGGGTCCGCGCAACTTCGCGACGCTCGCGATGGTCGGCGAGCCGCAGACGCTCGACCCGATGGCCTCCACCGCCGACCTGGTCGGCACCATCATGCAGCACGTCTACGAGCCGCTCTACACCTTCGACGCGAAGTGGAACGTGGTGCCGATGCTGGCTGAAGCGCAGCCCAAGATCAGCGCCGACGGCAAGACCTACACGATCACATTGCGCCGCGGCGTGCTGCTGCACAGCGGCCGCGAACTGAACGCCGACGACGTGGTCGCGAGCCTGCAGCGCTGGATGGAACAGGCGCCGCGCGGCAAGGCCGTCGGCAAGGAGCTCGACAGCATCAAGGCCACCAGCCCGCTCGCGGTGCAGATCGTGCTGAAGAACCCGTACGCCCCGCTGCTGGCCCAGCTCGCGCTGCCGAGCGGCATGGCCGCGATCATGGCCAAGGAGTCGATCGCGACGCCGCTGAAGGAGTTCGTCGGCACCGGCCCGTACCGCTTCAAGGAGCGCAAGCCCGATGCCTACGTGCTGCTGACCCGCTTCGACAAGTACAGCGCCCGCAAGGAGCCGGCGAGCGGCTACGCCGGCAAGCGCGAGGCGCTGATCGAGGAGCTGCGCTTCGTGCCGGTGCCCAACGCCAACACGCGTGTCGAAGGCGCGCTGGCCGCGCAGTACGACTTCGCCGACCTGCTGCCGGTCGAGGCGCTGTCGCGGCTCGAGAAGGCCACCGGCAAGACGGTGCCGATCCTGACCACCTCGTTCGGCTTCCCGTACCTGGTGCTGAACACCAAGGAAGGCGTGGCCGCCAACGTCGGCGTGCGCCGCGCGCTGCAGACCGCGATCGGCGAGGGCGAGATGCTGGCCGCCGGCTTCGGCGACACCCGCTTCTTCAGCGCCGAGGGCAACCACTTCCCGAAGGGCTCGCCGTTCTACTCGAACGTCGGCACCGATGCCTACAACCAGCGCAACGCGAAGAAGGCGAAGGACGACGCCGAGAAGGCCGGCTACAAGGGCGAGCCGGTGCGCGTGCTGACGAGCCGGCAGTACGACTTCCACTACAACATGGCGCTGCTGATGGCCGAGCAGCTGAAGCGCGCCGGCTTCAAGGTCGAGCTGAACGTCGTCGACTGGGCGACGCTGGTGCAGCGCCGCAACGACTCGAAGCTGTGGGACCTGTACGTCACCCACTCCGGTCAGTTCCCCGAGCCGATGCTGTCGCCGCCGCAACTCGGCGAAGGCGCACCGGGCTGGTGGAGTTCGCCGGCCAAGCAGGCGGCGCTGGCCGCCTTCAACCAGGAGACCGATGCGGCCAAGCGCGGCGCGCTGTGGGGCAAGGTGCAGCAGGTGGTCTACGACGAGGTGCCGTACATCAACGTCGGCCGCTTCAACGGGCTCGCAGCACGCAGCCTGGCGCTCGACGGCTACGTGCCGTCGACCTGGCCGTTCTTCTGGAACGCGCGGATCAAGTAGGCCGTGCATCGCTACCTTCTCTCCCGCCTGGCCGGCATGCTGGCCGTGCTCGCCATCGTCGCGGTGATGGTGTTCGTGCTGACGCGCGCCGCGTCGGGCGACCCGATCTCGGTGCTGTTGGGCGACCAGGCCACCGCCGAGGACATCGCCCGCGTGCAGAAGGACTACGGCCTCGACAAGCCGCTGCCGGTGCAGTTCGCGTACTGGATCGGCGAGGTGCTGCACGGCAACCTCGGCCAGTCGATCTTCCTGCAGCGCCCGGTCACGCAGGCGCTGTGGGAACGCGCCGAGCCGACCACGCTGCTCGCGCTGATGGCAGTGGCCATCGCGGCGCTGATCGGCATCCCGTGCGGCATCGTCTCGGCGGTGTACCGCGGGCGCTGGCTCGACCAGGTCGTCACCGGCGCCGCGATGCTGGGCGCCAGCATCCCGAGCTTCTGGTTCGGCATCGTGCTGATCCAGCTGTTCGCGGTGTCGCTCGGCTGGTTCCCGGTCTCGGGCTACGGGGCGCCCGATGCATCGCTCGGCGAACGCCTCCATGCGCTGATGCTGCCGTCGCTGGTGCTGGGGGTGCTGAACTCGGCGCTGATCATCCGCTTCACGCGGGCCTCGATGCTCGACGTGCTGGGCGAAGACTACGTGCGCACCGCGCGCTCGAAGGGCCTCGGCGAAGGCACGGTGGTGCTGAAGCATGCGCTGCGCAACGCGCTGGTGCCGGTCGTCACGGTGCTGGGGCTGACGGTCGCGCTGATGATCGGCGGCGCCGTCGTCACCGAGACGGTGTTCGGGCTGCCCGGCATCGGCAACCTGGTGGTCAACGCGGTGCTGCGGCGCGACTACCCGGTGATCCAGGGCGCGCTGCTGGTGATCGCGGCGATCTACGTGCTGATCAATTTCGCGATCGACCTGCTGTACGTGGCGGTCGATCCTCGGGTGAAGCTGTGAGGATGTCGTCGTGAAAGTCCCTCGCCTCCTTCGACAACTGATGCACCGCCGCATCGTGATGCTGTCGGCCGCCGTGCTGCTGGTGATCGCGGTGCTCGCGCTCGGCGCCCCCTGGTTCGCGTCGTTCGACCCGAACGACACCGCGGTGCTGGACCGCCTGAAGGCGCCGAGCGCCGCCCACCTGCTCGGCACCGACGAGCTCGGCCGCGACCTGTACGCGCGCATCGTGCACGGCGCGCGCTATTCGCTCGCGATCGCCGCGCTGACGGCCCTCGGCTCGGTGCTCGCCGGCACGCTGCTCGGGCTGGTGGCGGGCTTCTTCCGCCGGCTCGACACGCCGCTGATGCGCGTGGTCGACGCGATGATGTCCTTCCCCGACATCCTGCTCGCGATCGCGCTGGTCGCGATCCTCGGGGCCTCGCTGCTGAACGTGGTGCTGGCGCTGGTGCTGGTCTACACGCCGCGCGTCGCGCGCGTGGTGCGGGCCTCGACGCTGGTGGTGCGCGAGCTGCTGTTCGTCGAGGCGGTGCGGGCGCTGGGCGTGCGCACCTCGCGCATCCTGTGGCGCCACATCCTGCCCAACCTGCTGTCGCCGATCCTGGTGCAGGTCTCGTTCATCTTCGCGTACGCGATCCTGGCCGAGGCCGGGCTGTCGTTCCTCGGCGTCGGCGTGCCGCCGGAGATTCCCACCTGGGGCACGATGGTCGCCGGCAGCCAGCAGTACGCCGACCGCGCATTCTGGGTCGTGCTGTTCCCCGGCCTCGCGATCATCCTGACGGCGCTGTCGCTGCAGATCCTCGGCGACGGCGTGCGCGACCTGCTCGATCCCAAGCTGAAGAAGACGCTCTGATGACCACCAACCGCCTCACCGTGACCGGCCTGAGCACCTGCTTCCCGACGGAAGACGGGCTGGTGCGCTCGGTGGCCGACGTCAGTTTCGGCATCGTGCCCGGCAAGACCACCGCGATCGTCGGCGAATCGGGCTCGGGCAAGTCGGTCACCAGCCTGACGCTGATGCGGCTGCTGCCGAAGACCGCGCGCGCGCAGGTCGCGGGCAGCGCACGCTTCGTCACGCGGGCCGGTGCCGAGGTCGACCTGCTGACGCTGCCCGATGCGCCGATGCGCGCGCTGCGCGGCAACGAGCTGGCGATGATCTTCCAGGAGCCGATGACGAGCCTGAACCCGGTGTTCACCGTCGGCGAGCAGATCGCCGAAAGCGTGCGGCTGCACAAGCGGCTGGACCGCGCCGCCGCGCTCGCGCATGCGAAGCGGATGCTCGACCTGGTGGAGATCCCCGCTGCCGCGCAGCGCCTGCACGAGTACCCGCACCAGCTGTCGGGCGGCATGCGCCAGCGCGTGATGATCGCGCTGGCCATGGCCTGCGACCCGACCCTGCTGATCGCAGACGAGCCGACCACCGCGCTCGACGTGACGATCCAGGCGCAGATCCTGGTGCTGATGCGCCGGCTGCAGGCCGAGACCGGCATGAGCATCCTGTTCATCACGCACAACCTCGGCGTGGTCGCGCACCATGCCGACGACGTGGTCGTGATGTATGCCGGCCGGGTCGTCGAGTCGGCGCCGGTGCGACCGCTGTTCGCGGCGCCCGCGCACCCGTACACGCAGGGGCTGCTGGCCTGCCTGCCGGGCAAGTCTCATGCGGCGGGGCAGCCGCGGCCGAAGCGGCTGTTCGCGATCCGCGGCCAGGTGTCGAGCCCGCTCGCGCCGCCGCCGGGCTGCGCGTTCGAGCCGCGCTGCGACCAGGCGATCCCGGCCTGCGCGCAGGCGGTGCCGCCGCTCGCGGACAGCGGTGAATCGCGACAGGCGCGCTGCATCCGCGTGCCGTCGCTGGAAAGGAATGCCGCATGAGCGATGCAGCCACCCCGCTGATCGAGGTGAAGAACCTCAGGCGCTACTTCGGCAGCAGCGACAAGCCGGTGCGCGCCGTCGACGACGTGTCGTTCGCGATCCGCGCCGGCGAGACGCTGGGCCTGGTCGGCGAATCCGGCTCGGGCAAGAGCACGATCGGCCGCACGGTGCTGCGCCTGATCGAGCGCACCGGCGGCCAGGTGCTGTACCGCGGCGACGACCTCGGCGCGCTGTCGGCCGAACGCATGCGCCGCCTGCGCAGCAAGCTGCAGATCATCTTCCAGGACCCGTACGCGAGCCTGAACCCGAAGATGCGCATCAGCGCGATCCTCGACGAGGCCTTGTCGACGCACGGGCTCGCGAAGGGCCGGCGCAAGGAGCGCATCGCCGAGCTGCTCGAGCTGGTCGGGCTGCGGCCGGAGCATGCGAGCCGCTTCCCGCACGAGTTCTCCGGCGGCCAGCGGCAGCGCATCGGCATCGCGCGGGCGCTGGCGGTGGAGCCGGAGTTCATCGTCGCCGACGAGCCGCTGTCGGCGCTCGACGTGTCGATCCAGGCGCAGGTGATCAACCTGCTGGCCGAGCTGCGCGAGCGGCTGTCGCTGACGATGCTGTTCATCTCGCACGACCTGGACGTGGTCGAGTACCTGTGCGACCGCGTCGTGGTGCTGTACCTGGGCCGGGTGATGGAGGTGTCGACCACCGCCGAGCTGTTCGCGCGGCCGCTGCACCCGTACACGCAGGCGCTGCTGGCCGCGAGCCCGAAGCCCGACCCGCTGGACAAGACCGAGATCATCCCGCTGAAGGGCGACATCCCGAGCCCGATGAACCCGCCGTCGGGCTGCGTGTTCCGCACGCGCTGCCCGCACGCGATCGAGGCTTGCGCGCAGGCCATCCCCCCTCTCGCGGACAAGGGCGCCGGCCGCCTCTCGGCCTGCATTCGCGACGACCTGATCACCGCATGACCACCATGACCGACGACCTGATCGACCCGCTGCTGCAACCCGGCCTGAAGGGCTACCCGCTGACCGCCGCGCCGCGCCGGCGCAGCGAGGTCGCTGCCGCCGGCTGGAACGTGCTGGCCGGCGACCTGCCGCTGCCGCTCGCCGTGCTGAAGCGCGAGGCGCTGGAGCACAACATCGCGTGGATGCAGCAGCGCACGCAGGACTGGGGCATCCAGCTCGCACCGCACGGCAAGACCACGATGTCGCCGCAGCTGTTCCGCCGCCAGCTCGACGCCGGCGCCTGGGGCCTGACCTTCGCAACCGTCAACCAGCTCGCGATCGGCGTCGCCACCGGCGCGCGCCGCACGCTGATCGCCAACCAGGTCGTGCACGACGCCGACCTCGCGGCGATCCAGGCGCTGCTGCGCGGCCATGCCGACCTGCGCATCGTGTTCCTGGTCGACTCGCTCGCGCAGCTCGAGCTGATCGAGGCCTGGGCCAAGGCCCACCCCGGCGCCCTGCCCTTCGAGGCGATGCTCGAGGTCGGCGTGGCCGGCGGCCGCAGCGGCGTGCGCACCGAAGACGAAGCCGCCACGCTCGCGCGCCGCATGCATGCCAGCCCCGCGCTGAAGCTGGTCGGCATCGAGTGCTACGAAGGCCTCGGCGCGAAGGGCGAGACCGATGCCGACGTGCCGTATGCGAAGGCGCTGATGGACCGCGTCGAGGCGATCGCGAAGACCGCCGATGCAAACGGCTGGTTCGAAGCCGACGAGGTGCTGCTGTCGGCCGGCGGCTCGGCCATCTTCGACCTGGTGGCCGGCCGGCTCACGCCCTCGCTCGCGCGGCCGGTGCGCGGCCTGCTGCGCTCGGGCTGCTACGTGACGCACGACCACGGCTTCTACAAACGCATGGTGAACAGCGTCGAGGCGCGCCTGGGCTGCGGTTGCGGCGAGACGCTGCGCCCGGCGATGGAGGTCTGGGCGATGGTGCAGTCGCGGCCGGAGCCGGGCCTCGCGATCCTCGCGGTCGGCAAGCGCGACATCTCGTTCGACCTGGCGCTGCCGGTGCCGATCGCGCGTGCGGCGCGCGGTGCGCTGCAGGCCGCGCCGGTGCCGGCCGGCTGGGCCATCACCGGCCTGAACGACCAGCACGCGTACCTGCGCTGGGCCGCGGATGACGAGGCCGCCGCCCCCGCGGTCGGCGAGCGCATCGGCCTGGGCATCTCGCATCCCTGCACCACCTTCGACAAATGGCACTGGATGCCGGTCGTCGAGAACGACTACCGCGTCAGCGACGCGGTGGCAATGCACTTCTGATCCCCCGACCATGACCAAGAGCCTGCTGGAGAACGTGGCCGCGGCGCGCGAAGGCGCCCCCACCGCACGCCGCGCGATCCTCGACCTGATCCTCGACGACCCCGACCGCGTGCTCGAGGAGAGCTTCGAATCGCTGGCCGAGCGCGCCGGCAGCTCGGTGCCCACCGTGATGCGCACCTGCCGCGACCTCGGCTTCGCCGGCCTGCGCGAGTTCAAGCTCGCGCTGGCCCATGCGCTGGCGCTCGGCGGCTCGCCGCTGCACCGCCGCGTCAACATCGAGGACAGCGCCGACCAGGTGGTCGCGAAGATCTCGCGCAGCGCCGCCGCGTCGGTGGCCGGCGTGCGCGCGCAGCTCGACATGGCCGCGCTCGGCGCCGCCGTCGACGCGATCGCGGTCGCCCGCCACGTCGACCTGTACGGCGCCGGTTCCACCTCGTGGTTCATGGCGCAGGATCTGCAGGCGCGGCTGTTCCGCCTGGGCCTGTCGGCCACCGCGTGGGCCGACTACCACCTGCAGCAGGTGGCAGCCGCCGCGCAGGACGAGCGCGGCGTCGTGATCGCGATCTCGCACGTCGGCGGCATGCCCTCGCTGCTCGACTCGGTCGACATCGCCCGTGCGCAGGGCGCGAAGGCGGTCTGCATCACCCGCCCCGGCACGCCGCTGGCCGAGCGTGCCGACATGCTGATCGCGCTGAGCGTGCCCGACGATGCGGTGATGCACGTCGGCATCGACGCCTACCTGACCCACCTGACCGTGATCGAGATCCTGACCGTGCTGGTCGCGCAGCGGCGCGGCGACCCGGCCGTGCAACGGCTGACCTACGTGCGCGAGGCGCTGCAGCGCCACGGCATCGACGTGCGCACGCACCCGCTGCAGAGCTGGGACGGCGGCGGCGTGGGGGCCAAGCCATGAGCGTGTCGGCCACTCTCTTCCAGAACGGCTTGGTGATCGACGGCTCCGGCACGCCCGGCTGGACCGGCGACGTGCTGATCGCCGGCGACCGCATCCTGCGCACCGGCGCCGGCCTGCGCGACCGCCTGCCCGAGGGTCTCGCACCCGACGAGGTCGAGACCGTCGACTGCAGCGGCCTCGCGATCGCGCCGGGCTTCATCGACGCCCACACGCACGACGATGCGATCGTGCTGCGCGACCCCGACGGCCTGCCGAAGCTGTCGCAGGGCATCACCACCGTCGTCACCGGCAACTGCGGCATCTCGCTCGCGCCCTACGTCACCGAGGCCGCGAAGCCGCCGCTGAACCTGCTGGGCGCCGGCTCGTTCCGCTACCCGACGATGGCCGCCTACCGCGACGCGGTGCAGGCCGCGCAGCCGTCGCTGAACGTCGCCGCGCTGGTCGGCCACACGACGCTGCGCTTCGCGGCGGTGCCCGATCTCTCGAAGCCGGCCTCGGCCGACGAGCGCGCGCGCATGGCCGCGCTGCTCGAAGCCGCGATGGCCGACGGCGCGCACGGGCTGTCGTCCGGGCTGTTCTACGAAGAGGCCTTCCCGGCGCCGGCCGATGAGGTGACGGAGCTGGCGCGCATCGTCGCGCGCCATGGCGGCATCTACGCCACCCACCTGCGCAGCGAGATGGCGCAGATCATCGAGGCACTGCACGAGGCCGGCGACACCGCGTTCGCGGCCGGCGTGCCGCTCGTGATCTCGCACCACAAGTGCGCCGGCCCCGCCAACTGGGGCCGCACGCGCGAGACGCTGCCGCTGATCGATGCGCTCGGCACGCGCCAGCCGGTCGCGATGGACGTCTACCCCTACGTGGCAGGCTCCACCGTGCTGCGCGAGGACCTGGTCGACGGTGTGATCGACGTGATGCTGACCTGGAGCGACGCGCACCCGGAGCACACCGGCCGGCTGTTGTCGGCGATCGCCGACGACTGGGGCGTCGACCAGAAGACCGCGTGCCGCCGGCTGCAGCCGGGCGGCGCCTGCTACTTCCAGATGAACGAGGACGACGTCGAGCGCGTGATCGCGCACCCGCGCACGATGATCGGCTCCGACGGCCTGCCGCACGACCGCCACCCGCACCCGCGGCTGTGGGGCGCCTTCCCGCGCGTGCTGGCGCGCTACTGGCGCGAGCGGCAGCTGTTCACGCTGGAGCAGGCGGTGCACAAGATGACGGGCCTGACCGCGCGCAACTTCCGCATCGCCGGGCGCGGCCTGCTGCGCCCGGGGATGATGGCCGACGTGGTGGTGTTCGACCCGGCGCGCATCGCCGACACCGCCACCTACGATGTGCCGATCAGCGCGAGCATCGGGATCTCCTCGGTGCACGTGAACGGCGTGCGCGCCTATGCTGCCGGACCGGTGCCGCAGGTGCTGCAGCGCGCCGGACGGATGTTGACGAGGGGACCATCGGATGTCGTCTGAACAGATGCTCGAGAAATCGCTCGATGTGCTGGCCATCGGCGAGGCGATGGCCGAGTTCAACCAGCAGCCCGACGGCCGCTACCTCGCCGGCTTCGGCGGCGACACCTCGAACTGCGCGATCGCGGCCGCCCGCATGGGTGCGCGCACCGGCTACCTGACGCAGCTCGGCGACGACCTGTTCGGCGAACAGCTGCTCGCGCTGTGGCGGCACGAAGGCATCGCGACGCAGGGCGTGCAGCGCCTCGCCGGCGCCGAGACCGGGCTCTACTTCGTGACGCATGGCGAGGGCGGCCACCGCTTCTCGTACCGCCGCGCCGGCAGCGCGGCAAGCCGCATGCGCCCCGTCGACCTGCCGCCCGGCGTCGTGCAGGGCGCGCACTGGCTGCACTGCTCGGGCATCTCGCAGGCGATCAGCGCATCGGCCTGCGACGCGGTGTTCGAGGCCATCGCCCGCGCGCGCGGTGCCGGCACGCACATCAGCTACGACCTGAACTTCCGCCCTGCGCTGTGGCCCGCGGCCCGCGCGCTCGCGATCGCGCGCGAGACGCTGGCGCACTGCGACCTGTTCTTCCCGAGCATCGACGAGATCGGCGCGCTGACCGGGCTGCTGCGGCACGACGACATCCTGCGCTGGTCGCATGACCAGGGCGCGAAGCGGGTCGCGCTGAAGCTCGGCGCCTCGGGCTGCCTGGTGTCGGACGCGCACGGCGCGCGCCTGATCGCGCCGCACCCGGTGACGCCGGTCGACGCGACCGGTGCCGGCGACTGCTTCGCCGGCGCGCTGCTGGCGCGGCTGTCGGCCGGCGACACGCTGGACCGCGCGGCCCGGCTGGCCAACATCGCCGCAGCGCTCAGCACCTGCGGGCATGGCGCGGTGGCGCCGCTGCCGACGCTGGCCGAGGTGTTCACGGCCGAGGGCTGAACAGCACCGTTGTTCAGGCACCCAGGCGGTTCAGCGCCGGTGGCGTGGCGAAACGCCGGTGCCAGCGGTGCGGCCGGACGCTGCGTGTCGTCGCACGCACTGCGTGATCCGGCTCGGGTCGGCCCGGTGCTGCGGGTTGATGAGGAACGTGCCTGAACTGATGCTGTAGCCGCCGCATTCCGAACTCCCTGGGTGAGTCGGTCGGCGGCCCTGCGCCGACCCGCCCGCTGAGTAACGGCCGAGGGTGTGCGGTTCCAGTCCTGATGTTCCGGGGCCCGATGTGCCCGCGCTGCCTGCGCTACTGGACGTCGCCGGCGCGGCGCATTTCTTCGCACTGCGCATGCCGCGCGAATTGCGGCTTGGCACATTGCGCCTGCATGCAGTACAGCAGCGCGAAGTTGACGCGCGAGCCGCAGGCGGCACGCGGGTTCGTCGCGCCCGCCACGACGGCATCGACCGGCGGCTTCGCGGTGCCGGACACCGCACGCGCGCCGCCTGATGGCAACGATGTCACGGGTGCTGCGGGTGGGACGGGGATGGCGGGTGCGACCTCGGCCGGTGCGACGGCGGCCGGCTCGGCGGGTGCCGGCGTGGCGTCGGCCGCAGCGGGCGTGTCGGCATCGGCCGGCTTGTCCGCCTCGACCGGGACC